>NZ_JBFUIU010000022.1:0-31022 GCF_056401695.1 Variovorax sp. P4_D9 | reverse complement strand
CGACTGCAGACATCTGGCTCAGTTCGTGTCCACGCGGCATGACGCAGACCATGCGTCCCTCGGTCAACGGCGTGACCAGCAGGTTGGGGTGCTCCAGCGGCATGACCGGGACCGCCAGGTCCACCTTGTGGCCCAGCACTTGCTGCGCCATGTCGGCCAGCAGGGTGACGTGGTAGCTCACCCTGATCTGTGGGTATCGCTGCACGAAGCGAGTGATGGCGCGCGCCATGAGACCGCGGCTCAGGCAGGGGCTGGAGCACAGGTTGAGCGTGCCCGAGGACCCCTGCGCCAGGTTGCGCGCGAACTCGTCGACCCGCAGCGCCTGCTGGTAGAACTCGTCCACTTCGCGATACAAGGCTTCGCCCTCGGGCGTTGGCAGCAGCTTGCCCTTGGCCCGGTTGAACAGCGACAGCCCGAGTGTCTGCTCGGTATGCGCCACGATGCGGCTGACTGCGGGCTGCGAAATGAACAGCAGCCGCGATGCACCATTGATGGAGCCGGTCAACATGACGGCGCGGAACACCTCCATCTGCCGCAGGCGGAATTTCATCGTTCGGCCTCCGCCTGCTGCTGGAGCGCCGAGCGCACGTAGTCCTGGGTGAGCTTGGGCGAGAACAGGCGCAGGAAGTCGTAAGTGTGGTTGCGCAAGTAGCTGTTGGCGCGCACCGATATCGACAGCATGCTGGATTGGAACAGGTGGCTCGCGCCGATCGCACGCAGGCCCTGGTCCTTGCGCCTGTCGTAGGAAACGGCGGTCATCACGGCGATGCCGAGGCCCAGTTCCACGTAGGTCTTGCTGACATCGGCATCCACCGCGCCGAACACGATATTGGGCTCGATGCCGACCTTGCGGAAAGCCTCCATCACCTTCCATCGGCCACTGAAGGCCGGATCGTGGGTGATGATGGGATAGGCCGCCACGTCCTGCAGCGTGGGCTTGCGGATCTTCAGCAGCGGATGGCCGGCCTTGACGATGATGATGCGTTCCAGCTCGAAGCAGTCGAGGCGCACCAGGGCCGGGAATGCCCGCGTGGTCTCGGTCCCTATCGCCAGGTCGGTCTCGCCGGCTTCCACCATCTCGCAGATCTGCGTCGGATTGCCCTGGCGCAGGTTGAGTCGGACATTGGGATGGCGCTGGATGAAGCGCTCGATCACCTTCGGCAGCACGTAGCGCGCCTGCGTGTGGGTGGTGGCGATGGCCAGGCTGCCGGTGTCCCGCGCCGAAATCTCCTCGCCCAGGCGCTTGAGGTTGTCGATGTCGCCGATCACCCGCTTGGCGATGGTCACCACCTCGCGACCGGGCTCGGTCAGGCCCACGATGCGGTTGCGCTTGCGGGCGAACACCTCGAAGCCAAGCTCGGCCTCGATCTGCTGGATGTGCTTGCTGATGCCGGGCTGCGAGGTGTGCAGCGCTTCGGCCGTGTTGGAGATGTGGTTGCCGTGGCGGTGGACTTCCAGCACATAGCGAAGTTGCAGCAGTTTCATCGCGTCTCCAGCATGAATGAATTGAATATTGTGATAACACAATATTCTGGCATTGAATCGAAAGGACCGCTATCGTGCCGCAACGCGATGAAAAACGGCGTCAGCATCCGGCGCCGTCGTCGCATGGAAAGACCATGGAAAAATCCACAAGGCAGGTCCGGCGCATGCTGGGCAGGACCACCCTGGCCGCGGGGCTGTTGTTCGCGGCGTTCGCAGCAGGCGCCCAGGCGCAGTTCCCGAACCGGCCGATCCGACTCGTATCCGGATTCGCACCGGGTGGCGCGACCGACATCGTGGCGCGAGTGATCGCCCAGAGCATCACCGACGCGCTCGGCCAGCCGGTGATCGTGGACAACAAGCCTGGCGCGTCCGGCAACATCGGCGCGGACTTCGTCGCCCGCGCGCCGGCCGACGGGTACACCATGTACCTGGCGAACGCGACCCTGGCGATGCCGTCGATGTTCCCGAAGATCAGCTTCGACGTGACGAAGGACCTGGCGCCAGTGGCAATGATCGCCTGGGGCCCGTCGGTGCTGGCGGTCAACCCGAGCTTGCCGGTTCGCTCGGTCCGTGAACTGATCGACTACGCCCAGCGCAATCCCGGCAAGCTCGACTATGCGTCCGGCGGAATCGGCAACATCACCCACATGTCCATGGAGTTGTTCAACTTCATGGCCAAGGTGAACATCAACCATGTTCCCTACAAGGGCGGCGCGCCCTCCACCACCGCGGCGGTGGGCGGCGAGGTGCCGGTGCTGATGGCGGCCGTGACCAGCACCCTGGGCCATGTCAAGCAGGGCTCGCTGGTGCCGCTGGCTGTCACCGGCCGCACCCGCACCCGTGCGCTGCCCGACGTGCCGACGATCGCCGAGGCAGGGGTGCCTGGCTACGAAGCCAGTTCCTGGTACGGCATCGTTGTGCCGGCCGGCACGCCCAAGCCGGTGATCGAGAAGCTCGACAGCGCGATCCGCGCTGGCCTGCGCAACAAGGCTCTGCGCGAGAAGCTCGTCGCGCAGGGCATGGATCCGGTGGAGATGAGCTCGGACGAGTTCGCGCATTTCCTCCGGACGGAGATCGAAAAATGGGCGTCGATCATCGACCGCGCCCACATCCGCGCCGAATGAGGCCACCCCTGGAAGCCCAAGAAAGACATGCCTGAACGTGAGACCGAACCCATGAACTACGAAGAGAACAAGCACGATGTCGTGATCGTGGGAGGCGGCAATGCCGCGCTCTGCGCCGCGATCTCTGCGCGCGAACAGGGGGCCAACGTGCTGCTGCTGGAGCGCGCGCCTTTCGCCGAGCGAGGCGGCAACACCGCCTACACTGACGGCAAGATGCGCTTCGCCTACGACGGCGTGGACGACATCATCGCGCTGTCCGGCGACCTCACGCCCGATGAAATCGAGAACACCGATTTCGGTGCGTATCCCGAGAGCGATTTCTTCGACGACATGGCCCGTATCACCATGCACCGCACCGACCCGGACCTCTGCGAGATCCTGGTGCGCAACAGCAACGCCGTGATGCGCTGGATGAACGCCAACGGCGTGAAATTCCAGCCGAACTACGGCCGTCAGGCCTACAAGACCAACGGCCGCTTCAAGTTCTGGGGCGGAGCCCCGCTGGCGACCTACGGTGGCGGACCCGGCCTGGTCGAGGCCCTTTATAAGACGGCCGAGAAGAAGGGCGTGCAGATCTGCTACGACGCCTGGGTCCAGGATCTGATCCACGACGTCGACGGCGTCTCCGGCGTGGTGGCGCGCATCGACGGGCGCATGCAGCGTATTGCCGCGCACGCCGTCGTTCTGGCGTGCGGCGGCTTCGAGGCCAACAGCGAGTGGCGCACCCGCTACCTCGGCAAGGGCTGGGATCTGGCCAAGGTGCGTGGCACCCGCTTCAATACGGGGGACGGCCTGGCGATGGCGCTCAACATCGGCGCCCAGCCCTACGGCCACTGGTCCGGCTGCCATGCGGTGGGCTGGGAGCGCTATGCAACGGACTTCGGCGACCTCGACCTCACGCCGCATTTCCAGCGCCACAGCTACACCTTCAGCATCATGGTCAACGGCGACGGCCGGCGTTTCCTGGACGAAGGCGCGGACATCCGCAACTTCACCTATGCGAAGTACGGCCACCTGATCCTCGAACAGCCCGGCCAGTTCGCCTGGCAGATCTACGACGACAAGGTGGCCCACCTGCTGCTCGACGAGTACCGCACCAAGCATGTCACCAAGGTGAAGGCCGACACGCTCGAGGAACTGGTGCGCAAGCTCGACGATGTGAATCCCGAGCAGTGCCTCAAGACCATCCACGAGTTCAATGCGGCGGTGGACGAGGGCGTGGCCTTCGATCCCAACATCAAGGACGGCAAGGGCACGCCGGGCCTGCCGATTCCCAAGTCCAACTGGGCGCTCAAGCTCGATACGCCGCCCTACCAGGCGTTTGCCATCACCTGCGGCGTGACCTTCACCTTCGGCGGCCTGAGGATCACCACCAAGGCCCAGGTGGTCAACACCAACCACGAGCCCATCCAGGGCCTGTACGCGGCCGGCGAGATGGTCGGGGGCATCTTCTATTTTAACTATCCAGGCGCCAGCGGCCTGACCAGCGGTGCGGTCTTTGGTCGCCTGGCCGGCGCCAGCGCAGGTGCCTTTGCCCGCGGCCGCGAGCCGCTTGCCGTTACCGGCCAACCCGCATCCGAAAGCCTCCCATGACAAGACAGACCATTGCAGAGAAGATCCTCGAGGCCCACCGTCTCGACGACCGTGACCGGGTCGAGCCCGGCGATGTAGTGCGCGCCCGCGTGGACATGGTGCTGCTGAACGACGCCAACGGCCCGGTCGCCTTCCGCCACTTCGCCAACATGGGCGGCGGCAAGGTGGTGAACCCCGACCAGGTGATGATGGTCTGCGACCACTTCGCGCCGGCCCCGAGCGCCGCGGGTGCACGCATGCTCGGCGACATGCGCCGCTTCGCCACCTCCAAGGGCATCGAGCATTTCTACGATGTGGGCAAGGGCGGCATCGAGCACACCCTCATGCCCGAAGTGGGCCTGTGCGGCCCGGGCGACCTGATCGCCGGCGGCGACTCCCACACCGGCACCGCCGGCGCCTTCAACGCATTCGGGACGGGCATGAGCTGGTCCGGCATGGCGGCGATCATGCAGATCGACGAAACCTGGTTCCGGGTGCCGGAGTCCATGCGCTTCAATCTGCGCGGCAAGAAGGCCCCTCACGTGACGGGCAAGGACGTGATCCTGCAGATCCTGCAGGACATCGGGGTCGACGGCGCGCTCTACCGCTCCATGGAATTCGGCGGGCCGGGCCTGGCCGACATCAACATGGACGAACGCATGGGCATCTGCAACATGGTGGTGGAGGCTGGCGCCAAGACCGGCATCGTCGAGTTCGACGACATCACCCGCGCCTGGGCCGAGGCCACGTGTAAGCGGCCCTGGACGCCGATCGTGGCCGATACCGATGCGCAATACAGCTCGCGCCACGACATCGACCTGGCCCGTCTGCGACCCATGGTTGCCAAGCCCTACTCGCCCGAGAACGTGGTGTCGGTCGACGAGATCCGCCATGTGCATGTGGACCAGGTCTACATGGGCAACTGTGCCAACGGCACCATGACCGACCTGCGGCAGATCGCCAGCGTGCTCAAGGGCCGCAAGGTCGCCAAGGGTACCCGCGCCATGATCGTTCCGGCCACCCAGAAGATCTACCGCGAGGCCATGGCCGAGGGGCTGATCGACATCTTCGTCGAGGCCGGCGCGGCCGTCAGCACGCCGACCTGCGGGGCCTGCTTCGGCGGGCACAACGGCGCGCTCGACGACGGCGAGGTGGGTTTCGCCACCATCAACCGCAACTTCAAGGGGCGCGGCGGGCACGCGGGCGCACAGGTCTTCCTCGGCAATTCTTACGTCGCCGCGGCCACCGCCGTCGCCGGCGAGATCATCGACCCGGCCCGCCTGTGAGCGGTCCGACAAGGAGAACGACGCCATGAAATTCCAAGGCAACGTGCAGAAGCTGGGCGACAGCGTGGACACCGACGTGATGGTGCCCGGACGCTACCTCTCGCTGATGAATCCGGCGGATATCGCCAAGCACATATTCGAAGAGGTCGACCCCGGCTTCGTGGCGCGCGTCAAGCCCGGCGACGTGATCGTCGCCGGGCGCAACTTCGGCTCCGGCTCAGGCCGCGAGCAGGCGCCGTTCGGCCTGAAGGCGCTGGGCATCAGCTGCATCGTCGCGGCGAGCTTCTCGCGCACCTTCTACCGCATGTCCATCGACCTCGGCCTGCCGATCATGATCAGCCCCGAAGTGGCGGCGGCCGCCAGTCAGGGCCAGTCCATCGAGGTCGACACGGTCAGCGGTCGCGTGCTGCTGGAGGGTCGCGAATACCGCGCCGAGCCGCTTCCGGCCTTCATCCAGCAGATCATCGACATGGGTGGCGTGACCGACTGGGTCAAGCAGGAGCTCGCCCGCCGCGCTGCCGCCAAGCCGGTCGAATCTGCCGGGAGCACGGCTTGAAGCGTCGCCTTGCCGGCGCCGCCGCGGCCCTGCTGCTGGCCGGCGCCGGCATCGCGCATGCGGCCGGACCCGCGCCCGCGGACTGGCCGAGCAAGCCGATCCACATCGTGGTGGTCTACCCACCAGGGGGCGGCATCGACCTGATCGCGCGCAACCTGGGCAGAAAGCTCTCGGACCTGTGGAAGGTGCCGGTGGTCGTGGACAACCGCCCGGGCGCCGGCACCACCCTCGGCGCCGGGGTCGTGGCCAAGTCGCCGCCCGACGGCTACACCCTGCTGATGACGGACGTGAGTTTTGCCATCGCCCCGGGCCTGTACAAGCGCCTGCCCTACGACACGCTGCGCGACTTTGCGCCGGTCACCCTGCTCAACATGGTGGACGACATCCTGGTCGTCAACGCCGAAGTGCCGGCCAACAACGTGCGCGAACTCGTGGCCCTGGCAAAGGCAAAGCCCGGCGGACTGATGTACGCCTCTGCGGGCAACGGCACGCTCAACCACCTGGGGCCCGAGATGTTGAATCAGGCGGCCGGCATCGACATGGCCCATGTGCCCTACAAGGGCGCCCTGGCGGCGCTCAACGACGTGATGGCCGGTCAGGAGCAGGTCTACATCGGCGCGCTCGCCTCGGTGCTGCCGCAGATCAAGTCGGGCCGGCTCAAGGCCATCGCCGTCACCGGCGCGCGCCGCTCGGCGGTGCTGCCGGACGTTCCCACCGTGGCCGAGTCCGGGGTGCCGGGCTACGACGTGGCGGCCTGGTACGGGCTGCTGGCCCCGGCGGGCACGCCCGACGCGGTGGTCGAGAAGGTCCAGCGCGAAGTGTCGCGCCTGGCCCGCGAGCCGGAGTTCCGCCAGGGCATGCTGGCCGATGGCAACGAGGTGGTGGCCGGGACGCCGCGCGAATTCGCCGCCTTCCTGGAGCGTGAGGTGGCCAAGTGGCGAACGGCGGTGACCGCGGCCGGTGCGAAGGTGGACTGAGCATGCGCCAATACCGACTTCCTGCTGTCTTCGTGCGCGGCGGCACCAGCAAGGGCCTGATGCTGCACAGCCGCGACTTGCCCGCCGACCGCGCCGGCTGGGACCCGCTGCTGCTGAGCGCGATGGGCAGCCCCGACCCCTATGGACGCCAACTCGACGGCATGGGCGGCGGGCTGTCCTCGCTGTCCAAGGTGTGCGTGATTGGCCCGCCGAGCCGTGCCGACGCGGACGTGGACTACACCTTCGGGCAGGTGCAGATCAAGACTGCGCAGGTGGATTGGCAGCCGCTGTGCGGCAACATGTCTGCTGCGGTGGGACCCTTCGCCGTGGATGAGGGTCTGGTCAGCGTGCCAGACGGGGCGGCGGCCGTGCGCATTCACAACACCAACACCGGCAAGATCATAGTCGCGCACTTCGAGGTGCGCGAGGGCTTGGCCGAGGTGGTCGGCAGCCTGGAAATCCCGGGCGTGGCCGGCACTGGTGCGCCGCTGCGGCTGGACTTCCTGGACCCCGGCGGCGCGTCCACCGGCCACTTGTTGCCCACGGGCAATGTCGTCGACACGCTGGATGTGCCCGGCTACGGAAAGATCGAGGCCTCGATGGTGGATGCCAGCAATGCCTGCGTCTTCGTGCGTGCCGCGGACCTCGGCCTCTCGGGCACCGAGTCACCGATGGCTCTCGAGGAGGACGCCGCGCTGATGCAGCGCCTGGCCCTGATTCGCATCGAGGCCTCCCAGCGTATGGGCCTGGCCGCCGATGCGGCGGAGGCGGCGTGCCGCACAGCGGTGCCCTTCATCGCCATGGTCGTGCCACCGACGGACTCGGTCACGCTCTCGGGTGATGCGGTGCATGCGGACTCGGTGGACCTGGTGGCCCGCGCACTGTCCAACGGCCAGCCGCATCGCGCCTTGCCTCTGGGGGTTTCCATGTGCATGGCCACGGCCGCGCGCATCGGCGGCTCCGTGGTGAACCAAGCCTGCGCGCCGGCCGCCCGGACCGGCGGCGGGCCGCTGCGCATCGGCATGCCTTCGGGCGTGCTGCAGGTCGCCGCCGACGTCCGGCAACTGGAAGATGGCCGCTGGCACGTGCAGAGCGGCGGCTTCTACCGCACACAGCGGCGGCTGTTCGAGGGTTCGCTGCTGGTGCGCGGCACGGCGTAGAGCGCGACGGGGCAGGGCGGCTCTCGATGACGACGCGGCCCTGGCCGGCCTCGCCCTCGCGCGGTCCGCAGAAGCGGCCGCTCTTTTACGCCACGACCTCGTGCAGCAGCGTGTGACGGCGCAGCGCATCCTCGTCGATGGTGATGCCCAGACCCGGTGCGCGCGGCACCTCGACGCAGCCGTCGCGGACGACGAAGTCGGTCTCGGGGACCAGCGGGTCGGGCGCCGTGGTGTTGAGCCCGAAGACGAATTCGCCCGCGCCCATCATCCGGCGCTGCGGCACGCTGGCATAGAAATGCGCGGCGGCTGCCGCTTCCAGCTGCGACTGCGCCGCCAGGCCGCCGCAGTTGAGCATCAAGTCGGCCGCCTCGGCCACCGCAGCGATCTTGCGCGCGGGCGTCAGGCCGCCGATCTTGTAGAGCTTGATGCACAGCGCGTCCGCTGCGCCGGCCTCGGCCAGTGCATAGGCGTCCTGCAGCGTGAAGATGCCCTCGTCCGCCATGACCGGGACACCGGCCGCCTCGCGCCGAACCGCCGCCATGCCGCGCAGGTTGCGCCGCGCCACCGGCTGCTCGACATAGCCCAGGTCGAAGGGCCGCAGCGCGTGCATGGCCGCGATGGCATCGGCCACCGACCAGCCGGTGTTGGGGTCGACGCCGATCACCACGTCATCGCCCACCGCCTTGCGCACCGTCTCGAAATTGCGAATGTCCTGGCGCCATCCGCGCCGGTCGGCCGCCTTGAGGCACAGCACCTTGATGCCGAATTCGTCCACCGCACGGGTCGCTTCCGCCACCATCACGCCGACGTCGTCGGCCAGGCTGACCGACCACTCGAGCGGGATGACCGGCTGGCAGCAGCCGCCGATCAACTTGTGGACCGGCAGGCCCAGCGCCTTGCCCATGGCGTCGTGCAGGGCGATGTCGAGCACGGCACGCGCGGCCGGGTTGCCGGCCAGACGCAGGTCGAAGCGCTCGTTGATGCCTTCGATGTCGAAGATGTCGCGGCCCAGCATGTCCGGCCCGTAGATCTCGCGAATGGCGGCGACCACGCTGTGTGTGGTGTCGGCCACGAAATGGCCCGGGGCGATCGGGCGGATCTGGGCGCACCCCACCACGCCGTCGGCATGGATGCGCACCAGCACCGGCTTGCCCAGTACCCGCCCGAGCGGGCCGGTGTCGTAGCTGCCGCTGGAGAAGATCCGCTTCAGGCGGACCGGCAGTTCGGTGACGAAGATCTCGATGCGATCGATCATTGCTATGCGCTCCTGCTGTGTGCTCGCGGGTTCAGGCCTTGATGGCGAAGGGATCGCGCACCTCGTCGGAAAAATCGATCATCACGTTCTTGGCGATCGTGAATTCCAGCAGTCCCAGTTCGCCGCGCTCGCGGCCGTAGCCGCTTTCCTTCACGCCGCCGAAGGGGCCTTGCGGCGAGACCATGCGGTAGGTGTTGACCCAGACCACGCCGGCGCGCAATTCGCGGGTCATGCGCATGGCGCGCGAGATGTCCTGCGTCCACACGCCCGAGGCGAGGCCGAAGCAGGTGTCGTTGGCGATCGAGAGTGCCTCTTCCTCGGTGTCGAAGGGAATCATCGAAAGCACCGGGCCGAAGATTTCCTCCTGCGCCAGCCGCATGCGATTGTCGACGTCGGCAAAGATGGTCGGCTGCACGAAGAAGCCGCGCGCCAGCGCCGGGTCGGTGGACTGGCCGCCGCCGGTGATCAGGCGGGCGCCTTCCTCGCGGCCGCGGTCGATGGCCGCCAGGATGCGGCGGAACTGCGGCTCGTTGGCGGCGGTGCCCATCTCGGTGGCCGCATCGAGCGGATTGCCCAGCACGATGCGCTCGGCACGCTCGGCCAGGCGCTTGGCCATCGACTCGTAGAGCGGGCGCTGAACCAGCAGGCGAGAGCCGGCGATGCAGGTCTGCCCCGCGGCCGCGAAGATGCCGGCCAGCGCACCCACCACGGCCTTTTCGACGTCGGCGTCGGCGAAGACGATGTTGGGCGATTTGCCGCCGAGCTCCAACGTCACCGGAATGAGCTGCTTGCCGGCCATGGACGCGATGTCGCGGCCCGCGTGGCCGCTGCCGGTGAAGGAGATCTTGTCGATACCACCGCCGCCCACCAGCGCGCGGCCGATGGTCACGTCGCCCGTCACGACGTTGACCACTCCGGCCGGAAAGCCGGCTTCCTCGACCAGGCGACAGAACTCCAGCGTGGTCACCGAGGCATGTTCCGATGGCTTGATGACCACGCAGTTGCCGGCGGCCAGGGCGGCCGGCAGCTTGTTGCCGAGGAGGGCGATGGGTGAGTTCCAGGCCGTGATCACGCCGACCACGCCATAGGGCTCGCGCACCACGTAGTCGAACACGTCGCGCTGGTCCAGCGGTATTACCGAGCCCCAGATCTTGTCGGCATAGCCGGCGAAGAACCGGAAGATGCGTGCCACATACAGCATCTGGGCATGCGTCTCGCGGATGGTCTTTCCGTTGTCGGTGCTCTCAAGCCGCGCCATGCGCGGAGCCTCGCGCTCCAGCAGTTCGGCCAGCCGATGCAGCAGCGCCGCGCGCTGGCTGCCGGTGGTCTTGCGCCAGTTCGTCTCGTAGGCGCGCCGGGCGGCAGCGACCGCATCGCGCACATCATCCTCCGAGGCTTCGCACACCTGCGCCCATACCTCCCGGTTGAAGGGGTTGACCGCGTCGAAGCGCCGGGCCTGGGAGCCCTCGCGCCAGGTGCCATCGATATAGAGCCGGTAGGGGTCGRTCATGTGCGTCTTCTCTTGTGGGCGGGGCCAGCCGCGTTCGAGGCCGCCGAGCGACCGTGGGGCAGAACCGTACCGCGGACGCAGCATCGCTACAAATAATCCTTTTGAATCCCAGTATGTGAATGAAGCATCCTGGGCTCGACCCCGGCAGCCGGAAAGTCGGCTTTCTAGCATGCAATTTGGCGATCGAACGATGCCTAAATATTATTTTTGGTAATGGTCATCTTCCGTCAGACTTTTGTCCGGTTCACACCGAGACCACAGTGACCCGGAGACGAAAAAGGAGACAGACCCGATGTACGCAGATTCGCTGCCGGCCGATGCGCAGTTCGACTTCATTGTTTGCGGAGCAGGCAGCGCCGGATGCATCGTGGCCGAGCGGCTTTCCTCTGACGGCCGCCATTCGGTCCTGCTGATCGAGGCGGGCGGCCGCGACAACAACCTCAACATCAGGGTGCCGCTGATGGTGGTCAACCTGATCAACAACCCCGCTGTGACCTGGCCGTACATGACCGAGCCGCAGCGCCATCTCAATGGCAAGCCGCAGCGCTGGACCCGTGGCCGGGTGATCGGCGGCTCGGGCTCGATCAACGGCAACCTGTTTGCCCGCGGTGATCCGGCCGAGTATGACCACTGGGTGGAACTGGGATGCCCCGGCTGGGGCTATGCCGACATGCTGCCAGTGTTCAAGCGCATGGAGGATTTCCCCGAGGGCGATCCCGCCCTGCGGGGCCGCGGCGGCCCCATCCACTGCACCCGGCTGGACCGCTTCGACAAGCTCTCCGGTGCCTTTGTCAAGGCTTGCACCGAGGCTGGCTATCGCGAGCTGCCCGACTACAACGACGGCRGCTATGAAGGAGCCTTCTACCTGCAGTACTCGACGCGCAAGGGCTTTCGCAACAACTCGGCCGCAGGCTACCTGAAGCCGGCGCGCAAGCGCAGCAACCTGACCATTCTGCCCAATACCACGGTGGTGCGGCTGGTGATGGAGGGTCGCACGGCCGTCGGAGTGGAGCTCCTGCACGCCTCGGGCGCCACGTCCACGGTACGTGCTGGCCGGGAAGTCATCCTGTCGGCGGGTCCGCTGGCGACGCCGCCGCTTCTGGAACGATCGGGCATCGGCCAGGAAGCCGTCTTGCGCCAGCACGGCATTCCCGTGCTGCATCACCTGCCGGGCGTGGGCGAGAACCTGCGCGACCATCCCAACACGCGGCTCACCTTCGAGTGCGCCGAGAAGATCACCGTCAACGACCTGCTGCGCAGCCCGCTGCGCAAGATGCGCGAGGGCCTGCGCTTCATCTTCAAGCGCCAGGGGCTGCTGACCATCTCCTCGTCCACCGCGCAGATGAACTACCGCAGCAGTCCCGACAAGCGACAGGCCGACCTGGTGCTGCGGCTGCAGCCGCTCTCTGGCGGCGACCGCTACGCCCGCACCCCGGGCACCGGCATGGACATGTTCCCCGGCTTCACTTTCGGCGTGACGACTCTGCAGCCCAAGTCGACCGGAACCCTGCACATCCGCTCGACCGACCCGCGGCAGCAGGCCAGCATGGACCCGCGTTACCTGTCGAACGACGACGACGCTCGATTGTTCCTGCGCGGCATGCGCATCTCGCGAGGTATCGCGGCGATGCCGGCGCTCGCCCCCCTGGTCGTACGCGAGACCCGTCCCGGTCCCGGTGTGGTCGACGACGCGGACATGCTGGCCTACATCCGCGAGACGCTTCAGACCTCATGGCACATGGTGGGCACCTGCAAGATGGGCAAGGACGACATGGCCGTCGTCGATCCGGAACTGCGCGTGCGTGGCATCGAACGACTCAGGGTGATCGATTCGTCGATCTGTCCGACCCTTCCCTCGTCGGGCACTGCGGTCCCCGCCATGGCCATCGCGGAGAAGGGTGCCGAGATGGTCCTGGCGGCCCGCCACTGATCTGGCCCCAACAAAAGGGCGCCATCGTGCGCCGGAGACAAAAGATGCAAACAAGCAAACTCGACCGCCGCACGGTGATCGGCCTGATCGCGATCTCCGTGACCGCCGGAGTCCGCGCGCAGAGCAGCGGCTACCCCAACAAGCCGGTGAAGATCGTCGTCGGCTTCACTGCCGGCGGGCCGACCGACCAGGTGGCCCGGCTCATCGCCAACCAGCTCGGCGAGAAGATGAACCAGCCCTTCATCGTCGATGCGCGGCCCGGTGCGGCCGGCTCCATCGGCGCCAGTTACGTGGCCAAGCAGCCGGCGGACGGCTACACGCTCTACCTTGCGGTGCAGACCACGCATGCGGTAGCGCCGTATCTCTTTCCGAACGTGGGCTACGACTCAGTGAAGGACTTCACTGGCGTGGTCCGCATCGTGCACAACCCGCTGCTGATGGTGGTGCACCCGTCCTTCCCGGCCAAGAACCTGGCCGAACTGGTGGCCTATGCCAGGTCCAACCCGGGCAAGGTCAACTATTCCACCGGCGGCATCGGCTCCTCACCGCACATGTCGATGGAGCTGTTTCGCAAGGCTGCGGGCGTGGACATCACTGCCGTTCACTACAAGGGCGATGCGGCAGCGCTCGGCGATCTGCTGGGCGGTCAGGTGCAGATGATGATGTCCAGCATCGCGGGCCTGCTGCCGTCGGTGCAGGCGGGCAAGCTGCGACCGCTGGCCGTGTCGGGCCTGCAGCGCTCGCCCATGGCGCCGGACATCCCGACGATCGCCGAATCGGGCTACCCGGGCTTCGAGGTCATCACCTGGTTCGGCCTGGTGGCGCCGGCCAAGACGCCGCCCGACATCGTCGAGCGCCTCAACCGCGAGACTCTGGCCATCTTGAAGCTGCCCGAAGTGCGCGAGCAGTTCAACAAGATGGGCTGCGAGATCGTGCCCAACTCGCCCGCCGAGTTCACTCGCTTCATCGCCGAGGAAAACGTGAAGTGGGGCGGCCTGGTCAAGCAGCTCGGCCTCAAGGCGGAATGAGGATCTGCGCATGACTGCCGCCACCACCAGCTCCAATGCCTTCGTCCGCGCACCTGAGGAGGTGCGCCGTGCCTTCGCCCCTGGCGGGCGCTTGCGCGCCTCCATCAATGCCGGCAACGCCGTGCTGGCGCGCCGCGACGCTGACGGGCCGGGCGGCGTCTCGGTGGACCTGGCGCGTGCCTTCGCGGCAGAGTTGGATGCGGAGATCGACTACGTGGTCTTCGATGCCGCCGGTCGCTCGGTGGAGGCGCTGCGCGAGGAGCGTGCGGACATCGGCTTCTTCGCCATCGATCCGCAGCGCAGCCAGGGCATCCGTTTCACGCCGCCCTACGTGTTGATCGAGGGGAGCTATCTGGTGCGTGACGATGAAGCGATCGTCGCGGCAGACCAGGTGGACCGGCCTGGCGTCTCGGTCGTGGTCGGCGACGGCAGTGCCTACGATCTTTTCCTCACCCGGGAGTTGCGCCTTGCCAGGCTGGTGCGCACCGTTACATCGCAGGTGGTGGTGGACACCATGCTGTCCGAGGGTCATGCCGTCGCCGCAGGCGTGCGGCAGCAGCTCGAGGCCGACGCTGCGCGGCTGGTCGGGCTGCGGATGTTGTCCGGCAGCTTCATGGTGATACGCCAGGCCATGAGCTGCCCACTGTCCAAGGGCGATGCGGCGGCGGCCTACCTGGGCGACTTCGTGGAGCGCATGAAGGCCTGCGGATTCGTACATCAAGCCTTGTTGCGCCACGGTATCCAGGGGGCCTCGGTGGCCCCTGCCGGCGCATGAGGATCGGGGCCGCCAGTCCGGTCTACGCCTATGTTGGCGCCCGAACTGCGCGCGAGCGCGGCGGTCGGGGCGACGGCATCACGGTCTTTCGCGTGGACACCGACAGCGGTGCACTGGAGCCGCTACAGGTCGTGCGTGACGTCGTCAATCCCTCGTTCCTGACGCTCAACCGGCGGCGCGACCGGCTCTACACCGTGCACGGGGACAGCGACGGGGTGAGCGTCTTCTGCGTCGAGGAGCAGGGCGCCCGGCTGCGATTCCTGCAGCGCGAATCCTGCGGAGGCCACAACCCGGTGCATCTGGCGCTGTCGTCGGACGATCGCCACCTGGTGGTGTCCAACCACGCGGGACCGGACGGCGGCAGCATCGCGGTCATGCCGGTGCACAGCGACGGCCATCTCGGCGCTCCGGTCCAGCAGCTCGCACTGCCCGGATCGCCGGGGCCGCACCGGGTCGAGCAGTCGTCATCGAGGCCGCATGCCAGCGTGTTCGATCCTGGTGGGCGTTTCGTGCTGTCCCTGGACAAGGGCCTTGACCGGGTGTTCTGCTTCGGCTTCGAGCAAGGCCACCTCCATCCGGCCGCGCAGCCCTGGATCGATTCACGCAAGGGTGCCGGCCCGCGCCTGGCCGCGTTCCACCCCTACGAGCCCTTTGTCTACGTCGTCAACGACCTCGATTCGACCGTGATGGCCTGTGACTTCGATGCGTGCACCGGCGCCATCCGGCCCCTGCAGGTGCTGGCTACGCTGTCCGAGACCTTCACCGGCGACAGTCGGGCTGCCACCGTCGCCGTGTCGCCGGACGGCGCCCGCCTCTATGTTTCCAACCGTGGCGAAGACAGCATCGCGGTCTTCGGCATATCGTCAGGCACCGGTTTGCTGCGGTACCTGAAGCCCACCAGTTGCGCAGGCAGGACGCCGCGCTTTTTCACGCTGGATCCGGCCGGTCGCTGGCTTTATGCGCTGAACGAGGCGAGCGATGCGATAGGCGCCTTTCGGGTTGAACCGGGGACCGGGCACCTTTCGCTGGCCTCGAGCACTCCCTGTGGCAGTCCCATCTGCATGGTCTTCCACGACACATGACGACTGCCGCGACGCCTCTTCCCGCCACCCGTCAGGGCCGGCCGGCCATTGCGCCCATCCGTATGCCCGAAGGTGCTGCGACACGCTATCGGGCCTTCATCGCGGCGTTGGCCGAGACCGGGTTTGCCGGCGAGATCAGCACGCGCCTGGCTGATCGCACGGTGCTGGCCACCGACAACTCGATCTACCAGCGCCTGCCGCAGGCAGTCGTGTTCCCGAAGCATGCCGAAGACGTCCAGCGACTGGCGCGCCTGGTGGACCAGCCCGCCCACCGCGGCATCGCCCTGACTGCGCGCGGTGGCGGCACCGGCACCAACGGCCAGTCGTTGACCGACGGCATCGTGGTGGATCTTTCGCGGCACATGAACCACATCCTGTCGATAGACCCGGCCCAACGCCGAGTGCGGGTGCAGAGCGGCGTGGTGAAAGACCAGCTGAATGTCGCGCTCAAGCCCTATGGGCTGTTCTTCGCGCCTGAGCTTTCCACCAGCAACCGTGCCACCATCGGCGGCATGGTCAACACCGATGCCAGCGGCCAGGGTAGCTGTACATACGGCAAGACCCGCGACCACGTTCTGGCGCTTGACTGCGTGCTGCTCGGCGGCGAGCGCCTCGAGAGTCGCACGCTGTCCGGGGCTGAGTTCCAGGCGATGCTGGCTCGGCCCGGCCGGGTCGGCGATGCCTACCGCAGTGCGGCTCGGATCGCCGACACCCAGGGCGCGCTCATCGAGGAGAAATTCCCCAGGCTCAACCGCTGCCTCACCGGCTACGACCTGGCACACCTTCGCGACGCCGACGGACGCTTCAACCTCAACAGCGCGCTATGCGGTGCCGAAGGCTCGCTGGGCTTTATCGTCGAGGCCGAACTGAACGTGCTGCCCATTCCGGTCTACGCGGTGCTGGTCAATGTGCGCTACGCCAGCTTCATGGACGCGCTGCGCGACGCTCAGGCGCTGATGGCGCATAAGCCACTGTCCATCGAAACCGTGGATTCCAGGGTGCTGATGCTGGCCATGCAGGACATCGTCTGGAACAGCGTGTCGCCCTACTTTCCGCAGGGCAACGACACGGCTGAGACACGCGGCATCAACCTGGTGGAGTTCAGTGGCGATGACGCGGCCGAGGTCGATGCGCGCGTTGCCGCCTTTTCCCTGCACCTACAGGCAGACACCAGCGTGGTGCGGCTGGGCCATACCCTGGCCGCCGGTCATGCCGCGGTCGAGCGCGTCTATGCGATGCGCAAACGCGCTGTCGGCCTGCTGGGCAACGTGCAGGGCGAAGTGCGACCTCAGCCTTTTGTCGAGGACACGGCGGTGCCGCCGGAGAAGCTGGCCGACTACATCGCCGAATTCCGCGCGCTACTGGACGGCCATGGCCTGAGCTACGGCATGTTCGGCCACGTCGATGCCGGCGTGCTGCATGTGCGCCCCGCTCTGGACATGAAAGACCCTGCCCAGGTCGCCCTGGTGCGCGTCGTGTCCGATGGCGTTGCCGAACTGACCCACCGTTACGGCGGCCTGCTGTGGGGCGAGCACGGCAAGGGCGTGCGCAGCGAATACGCGCCGAAGTTCTTCGGCCCGCTCTACCCGGCATTGCAGCAGTTGAAGGCAGCCTTCGATCCGCACAACCAGTTGAACCCCGGAAAGATCGCCACGCCCGCGACCATGCCGGACGCGCAACTGCTGAAGATCGACGGCGTGCCGCTGCGCGGCGATGCCGATCGCACCATCGACGAGCGTGTGTGGCGAAGCTGGGGAACCGCCATGCATTGCAACGGCAATGGCGCCTGCTACAACTTCGACCCGGACGACGCCATGTGCCCGTCCTGGAAAGGCACCCGGGAGCGCCGGCATTCACCCAAGGGCCGGGCCTCGCTGATGCGCGAATGGCTACGCCTGCAGGGTCAGGCGGGCGCCGACGTGCTGCGTCGGCCCTCGGGCGGGTTCTGGTCGGGCCTCCCCGCGAGGTGGCGCAACTCGCGCGACGGAAAGGACGATTTCTCGCACGAGGTCTACGAAGCGATGGCCGGCTGCCTGGGCTGCAAGAGTTGCGCGGGCCAGTGCCCGGTCAAGGTCAGCGTGCCGGAGTTCCGGTCGCGTTTCCTCGAGCTCTACCACCAGCGCTATCTGCGGCCGCTGAAGGACTACTTCATCGGTTCGCTGGAATCGACTATCCCTCGGCTGGCGTGGCTGCCTGGTGTCTACAACGGCGTGATGTCGGCGCGATGGGTGCGCCGCGCACTCGACCGTCATGCCGGCATGGTGGACAGCCCACTGCTCAGCCGGTTCGATTTCGCAGCCACCCGCAAACGCCTGCGTCTGCGCTGCGCGACGCCAGCATTGCTGGAGGGGCTGTCCGCCGATGCTCGCCTACGCAGCGTGGTCCTGGTGCAGGACGCCTTTACCCGTTGGTTCGATACGCCAGTATTTGCCGCCTTTGCCGAGCTGGCGTGCCGCCTGGGCTTCTCCGTCTACCTCGCGCCGTTCCGGCCCAACGGCAAGCCGCTGCATGCCCAGGGATTCCTGCAACCCTTCGAACGCGTGGCGCGCCGCAACGCCGCGCTCCTGACATCGCTGGCGCGGTCCGGCATCCCGCTCGTGGGCTTGGACCCTGCCATGACCCTGGTCTACCGACAGGAGTACCTCAGGGTCGAGGGCGCCGAGCAGTGCCCTCAGGTGCTGTTGCCGCAGGAATGGTTGGTCGCAGCGTGGCCGGACACGCTGCGCGCGGCGCAGCCTACAAGTTATCGTCTGCTGGCGCACTGCACCGAAGGAACCAACGCGCCAGCAAGCTCGGCGCTGTGGTCGCAGTTGTTCACCAAGGCAGGCTTATCACTCGTGGCTCAAGCAAGCGGCTGCTGCGGAATGTCGGGAACCTATGGCCACGAGTCGCGAAACGTAGCGACGTCGAAAGTGATCTTCGAACAAAGCTGGGGCCCGTTGCTGAACGGTCAAGCACCGCCCGCGGATGAACTCTTGGCGACGGGATACTCCTGCCGAAGCCAAGCCGGAAGAATGACAGGTCGGCGGCTACGTCATCCTGTCGAGGTGTTGATCGAGGTCCTGTAGATCTTGGGGCGACACAGTGCCACCCGGCGTGGATCGAGACCCGCCTCGACAGCGATGTCCTTGTTTTAGTGGACGAACATTCTTCGATGAAGGCGCCGCAGCGACCACCAGATGCTGATCGCAACGAATGGAATTGCCAGTGCCGCCGTGGTTTCCGGTGACATCGACCAGCCGATCTTCTGGGCGCCTTTGGCAAGATAGCTGACGAGGCCGACGATGTAGTAGGTAATGGCCGCAACCGAGAGTCCTTCCACGGTGGCCTGCAGCTTCAGTTGGAGGTCCTGCCGGCGGTTCAGGGCTTCCAGGAGCGCCTGGCTGCTTTGCTGCTGTTCGATCTCCACGCGAGTGCGCAACAGATTACTGATTCTGGACACGCGTTGTGACAGTGAATCCTGTCGCCGGGCCGCCCATTCGCACGTTTTTCGCGCTGGGGTCAGGCGTCGGTCCATGAACTCGGCAATGCTCTGAAGACCATCCAGCCTTGCTTCGGAAATCTGCACGATGCGCTGGTCCAGCAGCTCGAAATAAGCGCTGCTGGCGGAAAGCCGTGAATGCGTGGCTGCATGCTGGCTCTCGACCTCCCCGGCGAGGCGCGTGAGGCGATCCAGCAGGGCAGGCTCCGCGTCGCGATCAGCGCTGCGAATGGCTTGCGCGAGAGCTGCCAACTCGCCTTCCGCGCTGCCTAGAGCCTCGCCTGCTTGCCGCGCCGCCGGCAATCCGAGGAGGGCCGCCATTCGATACGTCTCGACCTCAAGGATCCGCTGCACCAGTCGGCCGAGTCGACGAGGCTGCAACTCGTCCGCGAAAAGCAGGATGCGAGAAGAGCCGTCGGCGTGGATGGCGAAGTCCGTATACACCTGCGCCTGCTCGCCCGCGACGCTGGAACCCACCAGCGTCTGCTCATTGAGCATCTCCCTGACGTAGACGTCTCCGACGCTTCCGCGCTTTGAAAATACCCAGAGATCGAGGCTGCAGAGGCACTGCCCTGGAAGTCCGCTGAGCCAGTCCTGCGGCACGGCCTTGATTGCACTGGCTGGCAGGCGAGGATGGCGTGCATCAGCCGTTTCATGCATCGTGAACGTCCAGGTGACAAACTCCGTGTGCAGTTCCCAGCGCAACCGAAGCGATCCGAATTCGACCCGCAGATGCGTGGTCTTCTCGTCCGGTGGCGTCAAGTGATGGTCGCGCAAAAGCCTTGCAAGATGAGCTCGGCTTTGAGCGCGCTGCGGAGCATCCGCCAGCATCACGATATGCGCAATGCTCAAGGCCCCTGTCAGCGCTTCTGGCGGGCGGGCATGGACTTCGTTGTGCAGTTCCGCGCGCTGCGGATGCTGGGTGACGCGACTGATGGATAGCATGAGCGATGAGTGAGAGACCTGGTGATGCGCAGTTCAGCAAGCATACTGCGTCTGTTCGATGTGCTCTTCCAGAAGGTCCGCTGGTTGCTATCGCGCATTGCCGCGACGCCAGTACTGAAACGTCGACGACGCGCACTGGGTTGTCCTCTGCGATGCAGTCGTCCAGGCACTCTGGTAGCAGTGGATGAGCGCGAGAGGGGCGACGAGCCTCTTCGATTTACCGTGACGCGGGATCGACTCGGACGAGAGAGTTCAAGGCGCGGTTCCCTTGGCGCCCCGCCGCTGCAACGCATGGGGGTGGTGTCGACCGAGATGCTCGCGCGTCGCGGTCTCGACGGCCGGCAAGTTCTCATGCAAGCGCCGCAGAAGCTTGAGAAGGACCTTGCGTTCGGCCACCGTCAACACCGACATGAAGGCGCGCTCGCGCTCCATCGCGATGTCGCGAATCTGGTCGTGGACAGCGCGGCCGGACGGCGTCAGCGTGGCGATTCGCGCACGTCCGTCCTGAGGATCGAGCGCGAGTTCGATGAAGCCGCGCGCCTGCATGGTCTTGAAGCAGCGGCTCATCGAGGCCTTGTCCATGCCGATGATGCCGCACGCCTTTTGCGCCGAGATGGAGCCTTCGATCGCAAGCAGCACCAGGACACGCCAGCTCTCGATGCCGACGTCGAACGCGGCGAGGTAAGCCTGCGACGCTCCGCTCGACAGCTTGTTGGCGATCCAGGTGAGGTAGGCGGGGGCGTAGTTGTCAAGATCGACAACGTCACCCGCTGCTGACTTGGAGGAGGTCTTGCGCGCGGATGTGGTCTTGGTACGAGGCATCGGAAGAGAGCGAGGGTTGCTTGCGCCACTGTAGCTGCTTCGGAAGGCCACTGCAGCGCCCGCAATAAACGTTGAAGGGCACCGAGACGGCCGGGGTTTCGACATCCTTGCCTGCCTCGATGACTTCGCCCGTGATCTCATGGCCGAGCACCAGGCCGGCCGGCGCCGTGGTCCGCCCGTAACCATGCTGTGTCTCCTGGATTCTGCCTTCAGGAATCGCTCGGTTCCGCAGCTGCCTGCTCCTTGAGAAGCTCGGCGACGATGCGCCTGGCCCGGTTCGCTCCGGCATCGACGTGGATGTCAATCCAGTTCGCCTTTTCGCCGAATTCCAGCATGTTCCGGTATTGCGCTTCGATGACAACACGGTCTTCGTCGAATGTGAAAGCCGTCTGCTGGACCACTGCGTCGATGTTTTCCGGCATGTCCGGGTGCTTGGTGCTGGCCATGCTCCAGAAGTAGTGGCAGGTCGCCTCGGTCTCAGGGGTGATGCCGTGAAAGCCGCGCATGTGGAAGCCGCCGCGGTTGGGATCGTCGATGGCGTCGGTGCCCGGCTCGACGGCGCCGGTCCAGATTCGCAGGTGAGTGACATCGAACTCGATCTCCTGCCAGCGCTCGCACTTCTCGCCGAAGGGCCACGCGGCGCGATAGGTCGGCGGCGGCGAAGAGTCGGGCATCAGGCGCACGACCTTGACCTGCTCACCTTCGGACGAGACCTTCATCGGGGCGTTCATGTGCAGCTTGGCGTCGCCGCCGATGGTCTGCAGATGGACATAGCCAAGGTGGCTCAGGTCGAGCAGGTTGTCGTGGATCAGTTGCCAGGGCGAATGGTAGTGGTAGTTGCCGCTGCCGAACCTGTAGCGGGGGTCGTCATGGAACGGGTAGTCCGGCGCCGGGCGGGCAGGCTTGGCGCCCTCATTGCGAGGCATCCAGATCCAGATGATCTGGTTCCTCTCGACCACGTGGTAGGCCTTGACCTTGGCTTTGGAGGGGATGCGCTCCTGGCCGGGAATTTCGATGCATTGTCCATTCGGCGCGTAGAGGAGGCCGTGGTAGCCGCAGCGCACGCCAGCGCCTTCGACCGTCCCGCAGGACAGCGGCAGCGAACGGTGGCAGCAGCGGTCTTCCAACGCCGCGACTTGGCCTTCGCCGGTGCGAAACAGAACCACTTTCTGGTTCAGGAAGGTCCGAGCGATGGGTTTGTCGGTGAGTTCGGACGAGAAGCCCGCCACATACCACTGGTCGAGCGGGAAGCGATGGGTATCGGCGTTCTGCGTCACGTTCTTGATGGGAATGCAGGTCGTGGTCATTGGAAGTTCTCCTTAAGGGGGGCAGGGGCGATTCAAAGGTCGAGCACCAGGAGCGGAGATCGCGCTCGCGAACAACATGGCGTGAACTGGTCGTTCGCTGCGCGCTCGGCATCGGTGAGGAAGCTGTCACGGTGATCGGGCGTGCCTTCCAGAACACGCGTCAGGCAGGTTCCGCAGACGCCTGCTTCGCAAGATGTCGGCACCTCCACGCCATGCGCTGCCAGCACCTCGATCACCGTCTTGCCCGCCGGAACCTGGCAGCTGAGGCCCGTGCTTGCCACGCGAACGTCGAAGCTGCTGTCGGTGGCCGATGCCGTCGCCACGCCGGCGAAGTACTCGCGATGCAGTTGCGCTTTCGGCCATCCCTGGAGCATTGCGGTCTCAAGGACATGGTCCATGAAGCCGGTCGGTCCGCACACGTAGAGATGGGTGCCCTCAGAGAGGTCGGCCAAGACTCGCTGCGTATCGAACTTCTGCTCGGGGACGTCGTCGGCGTGAAGGGTGACACTGCTCGCGAACCCTGCCGACTCGATCTCGTCGATAAAGGCCATCCGGCGCGCGGAGCGGCCGCAGTAGTGCATCTCGAAAGGCCTGCCTTGGGCGTGCAAGGCACGGGCCATGGCCAGGATCGGCGTCACGCCGATGCCGCCTGCCAGCAGCAGGCTTCGCGGCGCCTCCGCCAGAGGAAAGTGGTTGCGCGGCGAACTCACGCGCAGGACGTCGCCAGGCTGCACTCGCTCATGCATGCCGGCCGATCCCCCGCGCGACGCTGGCTCGCGCAGCACCGCGATGCGATAGCGATTGCGCTCCGACGGATCGTTGCTGAGCGAGTACTGGCGTATCAGGCCTGGCGCCACGTGGACATCGATGTGCGCCCCTGCCGAGAAGGCGGGCAACGCGTCATCATCCTGGGGCACGAGCTCGAAGCTGCAGATGCCCTCTGCCTCCTCCAGGCGCCGAGCGACTCGAACCATCAATTCATTCGTCATGGTGTTTGATCTCCTCTTGGCCTCAGTCGGGCGGCCGTCTTGAAATAGCGCGTGCGCACTCAATGCACGGCCATCCCGACCCAGCGCTCCAGCGTCTCCGGGTCCTCCAGCAGCGCCGCTGCGCTGCCGCTGTGCACCACCGCGCCGTGGTCGAGGATCAGTGCGCGCTCCGCGTAGCCCAGCGCCTCGTCGACCTGCTGCTCGACGATGACGACAGCGATGCCGGTCTGCTGGCTCAGGTCGCGGAAGGCGCGCAGCAACTCCTGCCGGATCAGCGGCGCGAGGCCTTCCAGGGGCTCGTCGAGCAACAGCAGGGAGGGCTGGCCGAGCAGGGCGCGCGCGACCGACAGCATCTGCTGTTCGCCGCCCGACAGTTGGGCACCTCCATTGCGCCGACGCTCCGCGAGCCTCGGAAATAGGGCGTAGGCCTCGTCCAGGGCACTGCGCGATCGCCGCTTGAGGCCGGCCAGCAGGTTTTCCTCGACTGTCAGCGATGGGAAAATGTCTCGCGTCTGCGGCACATAGCCGAGGCCGAGCTCCGCGCGCAGGTGTGGCGCCAATGTCGAGATGTCGTGGCCGCGGAACGTCACCCGGCCGCTTCGAAGCGGCACCAATCCCATGATGGCCCGCAATGCCGTGGTCTTGCCAACGCCGTTGCGCCCGACCATGGCCAGGCGCTGCTGGGCCGCCATTTCGAATGAGAGGCCATTCAACACGGTGGTAGGACCGTAGCCGGCCACCACGCCCTCGAGCTTGAGCATTGGTTCCACCATCTCAATTCCCTAAATAGGCAGCCCGCACCCGGGGGTCGCAGCGGATTTCGTCGGGAGAACTGTCGGCCAGTACTGCCCCTTCGGCCAGCACCACGATCCGGTTGGCGAAGCGGAACACCAGGTCCATGTCGTGCTCGATGATCAGCACGGCCAAGTCATTCGGCAGCGCATCCAGCGCGGCCAGCAGGCGCTCTCCTTCGCCCTTGGGGACGCCGGCCATCGGCTCGTCCAGCAGCAGGACCTTGGGTCGCAGCGCCAGTGCCAGCGCCATCTCGATCAAGCGCTGCTCGCCATAGGCAAGGTCTTCTGTGGCCGTGGCCGCGTGGGCACGCAAGCCGCAGCGAGTCAGAATGCCCTGTGCTTCAGCTTGCAGGGTTGGATACGCATCGACGCTGCGCCACATGCCGCCGGTCAGCCCTTCGCGCTCGAACAACGCGAGCTCGATCTGTCGCTGCACCGCGAAGGGCGCCAGCGTCGTGATCTGGAAGGTGCGGGCCAGACCCGCACGCACGCGCTTGGCCTGGCTCAGCCGCGTAACGTTCTCGCCGCGAAGCCAGATCTCGCCGGCGTCACAGGCCAGTACGCCGCTGATCTGATTGACAAGCGTGGTCTTGCCCGCACCATTGGGACCGATCAACGCCATTCTGTCACCGGCGCGCAGCGCGAACGACACGCCGCGCGTCACATGGAGGCCACCGAAGCGCTTGTCGAGGGATCTGAGTTCGAGCAGCGTGCTCATTGCAGACCTCCGGCACGACGACGCAGCCAGGCCCAAGCCTTGGCGGGAGAAACCAGGACCACCAGCATCAGCAAGGCGCCGACCACGAACAACCAGTGGTATGGATTGATGGACGCTGCTGTGTGGTGCAGCACCGTGAAGACGGTGGCGCCGACCAGCGCGCCGGTGAGCCGTCCGGCGCCGCCCAAGATGAGCATGACCAGTGCCTCGGCGGACAGCGCGAACGACAGGCTGTYCATGCCGACCACCGCATTGGTCTGCGCCGATAGCGCACCGGCCGCGCCGGCAATGGCGCCGGCCACGGTGTACAGCACCCACAGGCGCRCGAACACCGGCGTGCCCAGTGCCGCCATCCGCGCCCGGTTCTCGTGGATGCCGCGCACGGCCAGACCGAAGGGCGAATCCACGATTCGGCGCGCGGCGTAGAACAGCACGACCAGCACGGCCAGCGCATAGAGGGACGCGACCCGGCCCTCGAGATCGAAGTCGAAGCGACCCAGGACCGGCCCCATCACGAAGCCGGATAAGCCGTCGTCGCCACCGGTCCAGTGGCGCGCCTTCTGTGCCAGGTTCAGCAGAATCTGAGAGACCGCGACGGTTAGCATCAGGAAGGTGAAGCCCTGGTAGCGCAGCAGGAATGCGCCCGACAGCAGCGCCAGCCCGGCACCGGCTGCGATGCCGACGGCCAGGCCGACCAGAGGATCCGGATGAACCTGCAGTGCGAAGATGCCCGCAGCGTAGGCGCCCATGCCGAACAAGGCGGCATGGCCGAGCGTGGCCAGGCCGGCGACGCCGACCACCAGGTCCAGCGAGAGCACGAACAGCGCAGTGATGAAGATGCGCGTGATCAGGCCCAGTTGGTCCGGCATCAGGGTGCAGGCCGCCATGCCGATCACGAGAAGGACGATGGGCGCACGCCAGGCCGGGACGCAGCGCGGCGCTGCGGCTTGCTTCGGTGACGACGCAGCAAGCGCCGGTGTGGATGTCATGGTGTTCATCGTTTCAGCAGACCGTTGGGACGCCAGGCCAGCAGAGCGGCCATCGCGACAAAGAAGAACAGGCTCCCCCAATCCGAGGCGAGGTACTTGCTGGCGGTCTCGATGACACCCAGCAGCACGGCGGCGACCAGCGAGCCGGCAATGCTGCCCATGCCGCCCACGGCAACCACCACCAGGACCAGCACGAGGTACTTCAGGGCGTAGTAGGGTTCCAGCGGCATCAGCTCGGCGCCCAGAATGCCGCCCAGGCCAGCCAGGGCCGCGCCCGCGGCGAAGCTCGCGCACTGCACCGTGCGGATGGGAATGCCCAACGCCGAGGCGGTGCCGCTGTGGTCCACGGCCGCGCGCAGCCAGATGCCGAAGCGCGTGCGCGTGACCGTCCAGGCCGCCAGCGCGGCCACCGCGCAGCCGGCGGCGATCACCAGCAGGCGCTGGGCGGGCAGGGTACGAAAGCCCAGGTCCACCGAACCCGCCAGCAGGGGCGGCAGCGGGATCATCTGCACCTGCGGGCCGACCAGCGCGTTGGTGGTCGCGATCAGCACGAAGCTCAGTCCGATCGTGAACAGCACCTGGTCGAGCTCCTTGCGGCGATACAGGTGACGCAGCACCAGGGCTTCGAGCACGGCGCCCAGCAAGGCCGTCGCAAGGATGGCTGCTGGCACTGCCAGCCAGAAGCTCCACTGGGCTTCGCGGGTCAGGAGGGCGGCGCAGTAGCCCCCGACCATGGCGAAGGCACCGTGGCTCAGGTTCACGAAGCGCATCAGCCCCAGCGTCACCGACAGGCCGACGGCGATGACGAACAGCACCATGCCGTAGGCCAGCCCGTCGATCAGGATGTTGAGGAAGGTGTTCACGGGTCGGAACTCAGCGAAGGCGACGCGGATGCGAGTTCACTTTTCCAGGCCGAAGTCAGCCTGGGGTCCGAAGCTCTGCAACTCCTTGTTGACAAGTTGGTCGCCCGCTTTCTCCACCTTGCGCAGGTAGACGTTCTGCACGATGTGACGGGTCTTCGGGTCGATGCTCACAGGCCCGCGCGGGCTCTCCCACTTGAGCGTGCGGGCGGCGGCGAGTGCCTTGGCACCGTCCTTCTTGCCGCCCGTTGCCTCGATCATCATGTGGATGACGTACATGCCGTCCCAGGCTCCGACCGATGCGTAGTTGGCGACCGCATGGGGGTCCTGCTTCTTGAGCGCGACGATGAACTTCTTGTTCTCGGGCGAGTCGTGGGCGCCTGAATAGTGGAAGGCGGTGGTCAGGCCCAATGCGGCGTCACCGAACTTTTGCAGGTCGAATTCATCGGTCTCGGCGGAGCCAATGAACCGCACGCCGGCCTTGGCCAGTCCGTTCTCGTTGTAGGCCTTGACGAAGCCCAGGTTGGGCGGGCCGCCAGGGAGGAAGGTATAGACCGCCTGCGCGCCGCTCGCCTTGATGCGCTGCACGAAGGGCCCGAAGTCGGTGGTGGCGATCGGCATGCGGATGCTTTCGACCACGGTGCCGCCCTGCTTGACGAACTCGCTCTTGAAGGCTGTCTCGGCGTCGATGCCCGGACCGTAGTCGGTCACCGCCGTGACCACCTTCTTCATGTTCTCTTTCGCGGCCCATTGCGCGGCCGGCACGGTGACCTGCCACAGCGTGTAACTGGTGCGAATGAAGTACTCGGACTTATCGGTGATGGCCGAGGTCGCGGCGTTGAAGATCACCGTCGGCGTTTGGGACTGCTTGATCAGTGGCGCCACGGCCATGGCATTGGGGGTGAACACGAAGCCGCCCAGGTAGTCCACCTTGTCCTTGACGAGCAATTCCTGAACCAGGGTCTTCGTCAGGGCAGGATTGGGCCCTCCGGTGTCGCGATAGATGAACTCGATGTCCTTGCCGGCGAGCTTGCCGCCCTGGCTGGCGACATAGCCTTCCGCCGCCGCCTTGAACAGGGACCCGTAGTGTGCGAACGGCCCCGAGAAGGGTCCGATGATGCCGACCTTGACGGCTTGCGCCATAGCCTGGGGCGAGGCGAGCGTCAGCCCGGCCGAGGCGAAGAGCGCACACGCGATGGCGCGACGGTTGAATTTCATCGTGAGTCTCCAGTAGAGGGTTCAGCCCAAGTGCGCCAGCGCTGACCGCTCGGGTGGTTGTATTGTGATTGCGATGCCAACGAGTTGCAATACCAACTAAATAGTATTTACCCGAAGGGGTCGACCCACCGAGCAGCTGCCGCGCGGAATCCGGGTCACGCGGCACGTGTCTGATGTCCCGCCGCCGCCATTCTGGAAGTCTTTCCAGCATTTCGATCGCAATGTCGACCGCTACTTCATCTACGACTTCGTTCTGCCTGGAACCTTGTTGATGCGATCGGGCGGGGCACCCGTGGGCCAAGCGGAGGGCGACATGCACGGTGGGGTGCAACTCCACAGCTGCCAGACGCTGACGCCCGAAACCGAAACCACCACGCATTACTTCTTCCAGCAATCCCATCGAAGCAGCATCAAGGATCCAGCGGTCACGGAAGCCATCTACCGGGGGCTGGTCGCGGCCTTCGAGGAGGACCGCGAAACGATCACTGCCCAGCACCACAACATCGATCCCGACATCGCGATGATGCCGCTGGCGATGGACCAGGCCCTGGTCCGCTTCCGCCGGCATCTGCAGCAAGAGGTCGAGCGCGAGCGACGCACGCCGCGGGTCGCCTGAGCCGGCGGATTACTCGACGCGAACAACACACAAGGAGTCCCCCGATGCGCCGATTCTTCCTGGCACTCAGCCTCATGACCTCCCTCGCGGCTTTGCCGGTCACGGGCTTCACCCAAACGACGACGTTCCCGAGCAAGCCGATCCGTGTCGTTGTCACCGCGCAGGCCGGCGGCGCCAACGACTTCGTGGCACGGCTGATCGGCGAGCACGTCGCCAAATCGCACGGCCAGCCCTTCGTGGTCGAGAACCGTGCCGGTGCCMATGGTGCGGTCGGTCTCGGCGAGGTTGCAAGGGCCGCACCCGATGGCCACACCATCGCCGTCACCCTCGGCGACTCCTTGATCAACAATGTCGCGCTCTACAAGACCCTGCCATACGATCCGCAGCGCGACTTCGTGTTTGTCACCCAGGTGGTGCGCAGCCCCGCGATTCTGTCAGCCAATCTGGAGCTGGGCGTGAAGACCATGGAGGACTTCAAGAGACTGGCAGCGAAGCCGGGCCAGCAGCTGAGCAACGGCACATGGGGACCGGGCGGCCTCGGCCACCTGACGGGCGAGGCGCTCAATCGCAAGCTTGATGCACACATGGTCCACGTCCCCCAGCGAGGAGAAGCGCCGGTCATGGCGGACTTGTTGAGCAACACCGTGAGCGTCGGCCTCACCTCGGCAGGCCTTGCCCGCCAGCATGTGCAGGCGGGCAAGATCGTGCCCCTGGCCATCATGGGGCGCGAGCGATCGGCAGTGCTGCCACAGGTGCCGACAATGCGCGAACTCGGCTTCGACGACCCCCTGTTCGAGGCCGCGGTATGGATTGCCTTTGTCGCGCCTGCCAGAACGCCCCCTGCGGCCATCGAGCGGCTGACCGCCGCCCTGCGCGTCGCTGCCGCGCTGCCGGATGTGCAGGCGCGCATGGCGGAACGGGGGCTTGAGATGCTGAACACGACGCCGGAACAATTCGGCCTGAACTACAAGCGAGACTTCGAGGTGATTACCCGGCGAATGCACGAGTTCGGGATCGAGGCGCGGTAGGAATTCCGCCTTCGGTTCCATTCGACAGTGCATCGCGGCGCTTCGGTCATGGCTCGCGCTCAGTTCCTCAGAAGATCAGAAGGCATGACGAATACCCACGTCGTAACCGACTGACTTGCCCGGCAACGCGGCGCCGGGGCCACGGGGACCGTGCCCGTGTAGAAGGGCAGTGCGCCGGTGACAGCCAGCCCAGCGCTATCCTTGTTGCTCACGTAGGCGACGGTGGAATACAGCGCGGTGCGCTTCGACAGGTTGTATACGTAGCCGAGGGCGAACTGATCGGACTTCGGATCGGGGTTCAGCCCGACGATGTTCAGGTGCACGTTGTTGTACCTGACCAGCGAGTAGGCTGCACGGATCAGGCCGACCCCGACCAGAACGGTCACGCCAACGAGGCCACCATTGGCACCGGGCTTCGTGGCCCCGAACGGATTGAAGGTGTTGGTCGCCAGGTCGGTCTTCTGCTTGTTGTTCGAATACTCACCGTACATCTTCACGGGCCCGAAGTCGTACGAACCACCCATATTCCAGATATTCAGCGTGGTCGTGCTGCCCAGATAATAGTTGGAGCCGATGGTGCTCTTGCCATAGGCCAGCGCGACGTCCAGGGGGCCGTTGGCGTAGCCAACGCGACCGCCGATATAGCGGCCGACACGTGCGTCGTCGGCGACGGCCGCGAGCGCCGGGTTGGCGACGATCGCAGCGATGCCGGGAGGGGTCAGGCCGCCCGGATCGTAGCTGACCTTCTCGTTGAAGGCGTACATGAACTGGCCGTAGAAGCCACCCGGGCTCGGCGGCAGGAAATAGCCGATCGAGTTCGAGGCACGGACGTAGTTGCGGTTCGACTGAAAGCCGCTGTTGGGCACGCCGAGGGCTGTGCCGCCGCTGGCGGTCGCGATCAGGCTGGTGCCCGCTCCGTTGGTATTGAATGGATCGAAGACGCCGTCGTTCCAGAACGTCGGAACATAGTCGCGCCCCAGTCGCACTTCACCGAGGATGCCGGACAGGCTCACCGTCGAACGACGATTGAAGCTCAGACCGCCACCGGTCGTCACGCCGCCGCCGGTGTCAGTGGTCATGTCGGCTTCGAGCCAGAAGTTGGCCGCAATGCCGCCACCGAGGTCTCCCGTGCCTCGGAAAGCCCAGGCGGCTGGAGTTGTAGCCCCCGCTCGAAAGCACCGTCTGGCTCTTGCTGATCGTCGTGCCGAGCGGCGTTTCGGACTGGCTCTTGTAGCCGCTGACTGCGGCGTCGACCACTCCGAACAGGGTGACCGATGACTGCGCCGAGGCCATGCCGGCAACGGTCAGCGCGGCCAGTGCGACAAGGTTTTCTTCATTTGAGATGTCTCCATCGTAGATTGGGTGAGGTTTGCTCGCTTCATGTATTCCAGTCGAGCCTTCACAAGCCCCAGCGCAGCATGCCCAGCACGAGCGCGGCCAGGAAGACCGTCTCGCCCACCATCAGCAGGATCGGCTTGAGGCCCACGGTTGCCAGCTCCTTGAGTTGGGTCTTCA
>NZ_JBFUIU010000021.1:0-31343 GCF_056401695.1 Variovorax sp. P4_D9 | reverse complement strand
ACCAACGGCCCATCGGTTTCCGAGCCCAACGACGCAACCGAGCCGGCAGTGGTCGGTCCGTCGGTCCAGCCGCCGGCAGAGGCTGCAATCCCTGCCGAAACGGAACTGGCATCGAACCCGCCAGCCGAGGTGCTGGTGGCTCGTGAGGAGTTGGAGTTCAACAAGGCGCCGTGGCCCAGTGTCGAAGTAGCCGCCACCAGCGAGCCGGCCGCCAAGACGCCATCGCCTCGAACGGCCGTGCCGACAAAATCGGTGGTCGCTCAGTCCTCGGCAGAAAGGGCGACGCCGGCCAAGAAAGCGGCACCGACCAAGAAGGCAGCACCGGCCAAGAAGGCAGCATCGGCCAAGAAGGCAGCATCGGCCAAGACGGCAGCACCGACCAAGAAGGCGGCATCCAAGAAGGCGGCACCGGCCAAGACTGCAGCACCGACCAAGAAGGCGGCATCGGCCAAGAAGGCCGCACCGACCAAGAAGGCGACATCGACCAAGAAGGCGGCATCGACCAAGAAGGCGGCATCGACCAAGAAGGCGGCACCGGCCAAGAAGGCAGCATCGGCCAAGAAGGCGGCACCGACCAAGAAGGCGGCACCGGCCAAGAAGGCAGCATCGCCCAAGAAGGCGGCATCGACCAAAGTCGGCGTCAAAGCCGCCGCGCTGCCCCAGAAGAAGATGACGGCGAAGAAGGCAACTTCGAAAAAGGCTGGACCAACGAAGGCCAAGGCGGTGAAGGCCGTGGTCGCGCCGCCGCCAGTCTCACCTCGTATTGCAAACGAATTGATGTCAACGACCTCCGTCCGCACACCCACGCACGATGCTTTGCGCAACGACGCCAAAATCAAAGCCAAGCTCGTGCGCGACAGTTTCACAATGCCCAACCAGGACTTCGGGCTGATTGTCGTCCTCAAGGGCCGCGCGTTAGGTTTCAAGCGGCCCGTTAAGAAGAATGAACTTCTGCGAGCCGGGCTGCAGGCGCTTCAACAACTCCCCGACACCCAACTGCATAATGCGCTCGATTCGCTGTCCCCGGACGTCAAAATCAAAGCCAAGATCGTGCGTGACAGTTTCACAATGCCCAAACAGGACTTCGGGCTGATTGCCGTCCTCAAGGACCGCGCGTTAGGTTTCAAGCGGCCCGCCAAGAAGAGTGAACTTCTGCGAGCCGGGCTGCAGGCGCTTCAACAACTCCCCGACACCCAACTGCGGAGTGCGCTCGATTCGCTGTCCCCGCTGAAAGTTGGAAGTCCCAAGAAGAAGGCCAACTGAAGACCGCACGCAGCCTTCGGGCATTGGCAATGCCTTCCCCCAACGGCTCTAGAGGGGGGGCGGTCGCTGGGTTGAGTGCAAGAGGCCTGAGACGCCTTCCCAACTGTGCCTGCCGCCGCTCACGAGAAAGYGGTCACGGCCAAGGGTGAACAGGCTCTGATGCTGAGACTCCACGGCTTCAACGGCCTCAATCTCGTGCTTCACCTGCAGCACAGAATCATCCTTGTCGCCGTAGCGGTCCTTCAGTTCCACGAAGAGATTTTTCAGTTCGCACAGATACCGGGACATGTTTCGCGCTCCTCAGGAAGAACGGGCCAGCGAAGCCCAGAGGGAAAGCTTGGAAACATACTCCAACTGCCCACGCGAATACGTGACAAAAGGCTGCGCCGGGCCACCCAGGGGCGCTCATCTACCTGGTGCGTCGAGCTTGGTCTGCCTAGTCCATCGAGGCGTTCCGGTACTCAGCCAACGCTGTGCGGCGGAACTCACCCAGCGGGATGAGCTTGTCATCCAGTTTCGGAAAGTGAGTGCGGATGTGGAGCCCTTCCCGAACCCAACATCCCCTAGACGCACCGCCATCGAACGAAGTGAGGTAGGAAACGTGATAGGGCGCGATGCATCCGTCTTGGGCATCGGTCAACTGCAGAGCTTGAAACGGATTCCCGTCCCTCACGAACAAGACTTGAGGCTCCGTCGCAGCCGAGAACCAGTGTGCAACCGGCGACAACTGCCGCGACTGAAGATGTTTTCATGTCGCCCCCCAGTTGGGTAAAGATTGATTGAGCGCTTGGGTATGACAGTCGTCAACCCTAATGTTGAGGGGACCACGTAGCCGGCGATAGTCGGGAACTTCCGGTCAACATGGCCGCGCACTGCCAAAGCGAGGCTGCCGCAACTCGCAACGGTTGGGGAGGAGTGGGCGCGCGGGAGTCGGGCGCTCCGCGTCGTTGTTGTCCGCGTTGCTGGTGCGGACGCACGCAGGGGGGGCGGGGTCGGGGGGGGGGGTGTCCAAAGTCTGGAGCGCCTGCCCGCTGGAAACCGCTCGGTTTCTCACACGCAGAAAAATCGCCCTCCCGAGAGAATCAAATCAGCAAACGAGCCCTTGTAGTACTTTTCTTGCAAATCGGTGCGCTTCCCAAGATGCTCGGCCGCCCGATGCAGCGGATCGCGCTGGGCTGCCGAGCCGAAACGCTGCAGCGCCAACGTGGCAGACACGCGCCCGGATCGGACGGACGCACGCAGCAACTCGTCCCAGCCGCGCTCGATGGCGGTCGCGAGACACTTCGGACAGTGACGGCCTCCAGGCCTTCAGGGACTGAGAAGATGCGCGGCAAGTAGAGTTTCCGCTCGGCCAAGTCACGAAGACGCGGACACAGGTCGAAGCCCAGCAGCTTGGCGATGGCCATCGCAGGATTGGTGTACCCATGGGTATCTACGGCAAGGAGCGACAGCCGGATCCGATCCTCGGCACGGTTGTTCTTCTCGACRCCCTCGATGGCAACGCCTGCCTGCCGCTCGTTGAGCACGATGGGTTGGTCATAGACGATGCCCCATCGGTCGCGCACGTGCGTGTAGATGCCGGCTGCGTAGGTGCGTCTGCGCGGGTCAACCCGGGCATTCCATAGATGTCGGGACGCGTCCAGCGACATCATGTCGGCCGATGCCTTGTCGCCGTCGCCCCATAGTGCGGCAATCGGAACGCGGCTCTGGAACTCGGCCACACGTTCATTGGCGCGGCGCAGCCTGCCACTGCCCTCCAGCGCCCTCATGGCCACCGAGATCTGGCCCGATTCCAGACCGGGGACCATCGACGCGACGCCTTTCGCATCGACGTCGGTGCTGTGGGCCAGCAGCGCGCCGTAAAGGGCCACGAGTTCGCCCACGGACTGCGCGCGGTGACCGAGCAAGGCTTCGCTGAAATTGGTCRCCGCATCCAGCTCCAGCAACAGGTCCGGGAACTGAACGTTGCCGACAAGCTTGTAGATTGTCTCGCGGGTGCGCACCGGCTCGGTCTGGTCGGCCAGGGCRGTGATCGCGGGCAAGTGCAGCATGSCGTCGGCRCCGATCTCGATCTTGCCTCGGCGCTGCGCCTCGGCGACGGCACCAATGCCCGCGACCAGGTTGGCCAGCAACGGCTCCAGGAACGACTTCGGCAKGCCCASRAGGTCGACACTCTGGTCTYGCTGGGCTGCCCACTGCRCTGGAGGGATGAGCATCTGGTCGCGCTCCCGGTAGCTCAGTGAGTGGTCGATCCAGACGCTGCCGCGGCGCAGGCTCTTGCGCAAYGACATCATCGTGCAGGCTTCCAAGGCCTGGTAACACGAGCGCGGATCCAGATCGTGGACGAGCCCGTGCCATGCGGCACCGACGTCGGGAAGTCGCGCGTCCTGCTGGAATTCGACCACACCCTGTCCCTGCAATTCGGTCCACGCCTTCCACTGCTCGAAGCCCAGGTCGCCCTCCCGGCCACTGAACTCCAGATCGTTGAGGGACGCCAGGCAGGCGTGGACACGCCGAGCATCCTGTGCCAGTGCCTTGCGAACCTGCGACACGAAGCTGCCGGTGGCCGACTCGCCGAGTTCGGCAAGCAGTTGCCGCGCTTGAAGGACGCGGTCCTGCCACGTCCTCGATTCATCGTGCAGGACCGCTCTGGCCTGGGCGGCTTGCTTGAGGAGGCTGGTCGCGCATCGCGTGCGATTGGCCTGGGCCCGGTCGGCGGCTTCGCGAAACAGTTGCTGACTGCGTCGGCTCGGGGCGCGCTGGCGCGCCGCCTGCTGCGGGTCAGCGCGGGCGGCCAGCCGCACCGTGCGCTGATGATCATGGGTGGGCGTACTCATCGGATCGAGACCTCGAACTCGCCGATGTTCTCGATCCAGTGTCTCACCGTATCGCCGGGCCGCAGAAAGCGGTTGCGCGCCATGCCCACGCCCGCGGGTGTACCGGTGAGGATCACGTCGCCGGGCACTAGTGTTACGCGCGAGGAGAGGTGAGACACCTGGTCGGCGATGTCGAAGATCATCTGGCCCGTGTTCGAGTCTTGCATCAGCTCACCGTTGACCCATAGTTTCATGTCCAGGTCCATGGGGTCGCCGACAAAGCGATGCGGCGTGATCGCCGGCCCGAGCGGGCAGCTTCCGTCAAAAGTCTTCTGGCCGATCCAGTCCCACTTGAACGGCGAGTCGTTGGCGACCCCGTCGCGCCCGACGTTCTCGCGTGCCGAGAGGTCGTTGGCGATGGTGTAGCCGGCAATCACCTCGTAGGCCCGGTCGAGCGGCACGTTGCTGCAACGCTGCCCGATCACCACGGCGAGCTCCAGCTCCCAGTCGAGCATCGGCGAGCCCTGTGGTCGTGCTACTGTGGCCCCGGGACCGACGATGGTGGCGCCGGTGGCCTTCATGCAGAACCAGGGCTTTTGGCCCAGTTCCTTGGGATTGGCCTCGAGCGGGAGCCCGAGCCGCTTCTTCATCTCGGCCACGTGGTCCTTGTAGTTGGCGCCGGCGAAGTAGATGTTGCGGGGCACCAGCGGCGCCGCCAGCACGGCAGAAGGCACCGGCGTGCGCTGCGGCAGTTCGCCGCCGAGTTCGGCGAGCTTTGCGCCGGCGCTGTCCCAGTGGTCCAGCACGTCCAGCATGCTGGCGAAGCGGCCCGACGCATAGACCTTGCCGTCGTGCATCATGCCCGTCATGCGGCCTTCGGCAGTGTCGAAGCTGACCAGCTGGATCACCATGCTGCCTCCGTGCGCAGCTGCACTTCGGACTCGATCTCGAAGGTGCGGGCGTCGGCCATCGCGAAGCGGTCGCCGAAGTCGAACAGGTCGTCGTGCTGGAAGCCATTCTCGTACCATTGGATTTCCCACCAGTTGTGGTCGAGGTCGACGATGTAGAACGAGTAGACGCCGTGCGAGTCCACCGGCTGCGTGACCTTGCGGATTCCGTAGGTCTTCTGGTACTTCAGTGCGTCGGCGTAGGCCTCGTCGACCTCAGCGCGCGTGGCCACATCCACACCCCAATGGTTCAGGAGGTTCACCGGCTTGAGCTCGGCGCCGACCTCCACGCAAATGATGTGGAAACGCATGCCCATGCGCACCGCCATCGCAGGCTTGCCGTGGCGCACACACTCCAAGCCCAGGAAGTCCTCGTAGAAGCGGCGCGAGGCGACGAGGTCGTAGCACTCGAGCGTGCCGTGGCTCATGCAGAATGGTTTGACGATGGACCGTTCGGTGCGCACCGGCACCCGGGTGTTGGTTGGCAGCATGGGTTCTCCTGAATTAGGCGGCGGCCTTTTCCTTGGCCGTGAGAAAAGAGTCTGCGAAGAACTCGGCGGCTGGCAGACCGCAGTGCGCGGTGTAGTCGTGGCGCGCCGAGTCGATGACGACGGGAGCGCCGCAGGAATACACCTGGCAGCCCGAAAGGTCTGGGTGATCCTCGATCACCGCGCGGTGCACGAAGCCTGTCCTGCCGCGCCACGCGCAACCCGGCGTCGGCTCGCTCAGCACCGGCACGAACTGGATGTGCCGGTGCTCGCGCGCCCACTGCTCGCACAGATCCAACATGTACAGGTCCTCGCGGCGCCGGCCGCCCCAGTACAGCGTGATGGGCCGCGTCAGGCCGCGGCGCAGGCTGTCAAGCACGATCGACTTGATCGGCGCAAAGCCGGTGCCGGAAGCCAGCATGATGATCGGCTTGTCGCACTTCTCGCGCAGGAAGAACGAGCCAAGCGGGAACTCCACCTTCAGCACGTCGCGCGGTTGGATCGCGCCGAACAGGCGGTCGGTGAACGCGCCCCCGGGCAAATGGCGGATGTGCAGCTCGATTTGGCGCACGCCGTCGTTGCTGGGCGCCGACGCAATGGAGTAGCTTCGGCGCAAGCCGCCGGCGCTGATGATCTCCACGTACTGCCCGGCTCGGAACAGTGTCGGCTCGTTCATCGGCAGGCCCAGCGTCGTGATCATCACGTCTGGCGCGGCAGGCTCCATCTTCAGCACGCGCGCCGGCATGAATTTCGAGCGGATCGCGTCACCGGCATCGATCTCGTCGACCTCGACGGTCAGGTCCGACAGAGGCCGCGCCTGGCAGAGCAGCGCGAAGCCTCTCGCCTTGTCCTCGGCGGACAGGTATTTGGGGTGCACACCGCCCCAGTCGACACGCCCATCCAGCACGCGACCGCGGCAGGTATTGCAAACACCCGAGCGACAGCTGTAGGGCATGAAGAGACCCGCGGCAAGTCCCGCGCGGAGGACCTCGGCGTGACTGTCGCAGGCGAACGATCGACCGCTGGGCTTCAATGTGATGGTGTGGTTCATGAACGGCCGATTCCTCAGATCCATGCGGCAGGCCTTGTCTCCGGGCGCCGCGTGCAACAAGGTTAGCGAGGGTTTCGCGCCGGGGCCAACGACTTGCGTAAATTTGGCCAATTCAAGGCGTGAATGTGTGCAGCCCCAGGGCTTTCCCATGCGGCGCAAATGGAGGCAATTCGCCGAATCAGTCAGACGCGAGCATCGTCCGCGAGATCGAGTTCAGGGGCCAGCGGGCCTGCGAGCGGGTGACCCTCCGTGCACTGAAGCGCATCACGTTCCTGCGCTTGTCGGGCGAGTCGACTGACTCATTGTCGAAGAGTTCACGGGAGCGTACGACGACCTGGTGGTGCGCGTAAATTCTGCGCTGCAGTTGGCGGATGTCGCGTCGTGAGGAGCACGAACTCCGCGCCAGCATGGAGCCTGACTACGTCAAGACCATGGCCGCCGCGGTCGCCGCCATGCGCGGGATTGCGTCGGCACAGCGCAGATCGAGCCATGGCCTCTTTCGCATCAGGGGATCTCCTCCGGGCTCAGGTCGAGTTCGGCTGGCGGCTGGTCATTCGGGCCCAGCATGGCGTGATGACGGGCAAAAAGGCGACGCAGCCAGCGGTTGCCCGAGTCCTGATGGAAACGCTTGTGCCAGAACTGCGCGATCTCGAACGTCGGAATCTCCAGCGGTGGCATGAAGATGCGTACCGGCGTCATTGCAGCACACGCCGCGGCGAGGCGGCTGGGCAGCGTGGTGATGATGTCCGTCGAGCGCAGCATGCGGGTAAAGCCGAGGAAGTGAGTGGCACGCAGTGTCACGTGGCGCCGTACTCCCTGAGCCCTGATCGCCGCATCGATGGTCTGCTCCTGATGCGCATGCCCTCCACCCGAGGGGTGGTAGACAGCGTGCCGCAATGTCGCGAACTGTTGAAGGGTCAGTTCGTCGCCGATCAGCGGGTGATCGGCCCTGACCACGCAGACATAGTGCTCCCGAAACAGCGATTGACCGTGAAACGGCCCTTCAAAGTCCTCGAAGTATCCGACAGCAAGATCGACCTCGCCGCTGCTCATATCCGCCTCGCGTTGCCGAAGCGTAGTGGCCTGGACCGTCTCGATCTTGACCTGTGGCGCTTCCGCCATGATGTGCTCCAGCACTGGCGGCAGCAGCACCATTTGACCGACGTCGGTCATGTAGATCCGGAATGTCCGGTCCGAATGCGGGGCATCGAACTCCGAGGCATATCCCAACGCCTCACGGATTCGTTCGATCGAGTCCTTCACCGGCAGGCTGATCTCGGTCRCCCGCGGTGTCGGCATCATGCCCTCGGAGGTGCGCACGAACAGCGGGTCGCCCAATGCCGAGCGAAGCCGGTTCAGGGCGTTGCTGACGGCCGATTGCGTGAGGCCAAGGTGCGCACCCGCAAGGGTCGTGCTCTTCGTCTCGAGAACGGCTTCGAAAACCAGCAGAAGGTTGAGATCGACTCGGGGAGTACTCATGGGTGAGGCAGATGGTGCTGTTCTTCCGCAACTCTATGGTGACCCTCGACGCGAAGGAATCGGTAGTGGCCCCGGGTTCCGGTAGATCCGCTGGCAGACTCTCCTCGAACACCGCAGCAAATGATGGGAATGCGCGCGTTTGCGGCTTGGCGTGGCGCGCACATGGCTTAACCAGCGGATCGGAGGGCTGCTATCACGGCGGCGAATCTCGCGAATTCCGATTTGCAATTGGCCGCCGAGCCCGCGACCCGCAAGAATTCCACCGCACACAAAACACTAGGAGACAACCGGTTACACGCACGCCGCGCAGCGGTTTGGCCGTGGAAATGCAAGACGGCTTCCAGCTCGGCTTCAAGCAGACACGCGGCCGGCTTGGCGGGCTGGAGACCGAAATCATCGTCGCCGGCGACCAGCAGAGCCCGGACACCGGAAAGTAGGGCTCGAAAAGCTGGTGAAGAAGGATGGCGTGCAGATTGTCACCGGCACGCTGCTCACCAACGTGATGAACGCCATCGGGCCGATCGCCTTCCGCGAGAAGGTGTTCCCAATCGTGGATTCGGACGCCTACGCAGCTCAATGCGAGGCCAACTGACCTGACGCGCCGGCCGCCAGGCGCCGCGCGCTTTCACCTTTTCTTCCTTTCCCGCCGAGGCCGATTCGGCCTCGGCGGGAAGCCTTTTTTCAACAGGTAACGAGGAGACCAGATCAGATGCGAACAAGATCGCTAGCGGCGAGTGCGGCGTATGTTGTGGCAGTAGCCGCCTGGGGGCAGTCGCCCAGCGTAGCGGACCCTCCACCGCGCCGGATCAAGACGTGCGCCGGGCGGAGTCGGAAGCGCAATCGCGTGCGCGGGAAGCGGCTGCGTCGACGCTCACCCTGTACGGACTGATCGCCTCGTCCTTCAGGGCGGGGAAGGAAAGCAGGTATGGGCTTCAACAACGACGCCCGCTGCCTGTGGAGGGGTGATCAGACGCGCGGCGTCCGCAAGGACGAAGCGCGCAGCCCCGGCGAAGCAGGAACCCACCGAAGAGGCAGGCCGTGCGCAACGCGCAGCGCGCCTCAGCAGGAATCCTCGTCCTACAGGGCGGGGTGGATTTCAATCCCTTGCTCCCTCGACCTCGAAGCCGCCTACGCTTCGCTCTCGAAGGGCACCCTCAAGGAATCGAACAGGGTGACGAACACGCTGCGCAACCACTCACTGCCGGGGTCGCGATGGTATCTTTGGTGCCACGTCATCGACACATCGAAAGCCGGAAACTGCACCGGCGGCTCTACGAGCTGCAACTGCATATGGGCGGCGACCATCGCCCCAAGGTTGCTGGGCACCGCGCCAATCAAGTTGGTGCTCGCGACGATAGGTCCCACGCAGAGGAAGCTGTGGACTCTCAGTGCCACTTTTGCCTTGACGCGGGTTCCTGACAGCACTTTCTCTACGGCGGCGGCGTGCTGCATTCCTTCGGGGCCGGCAACCACATGCGGCAGTTCCCGCAGCTGGTCGCGGCGCAGGTTGCCCTTGACGCTGGGGTGATCTTTGCGGGCGACGTACACGAATCGTTCGCGAAACAGACGGCGCTGGTGCATCTGCTTGCCCAGGTCGCCGAGATAGCCCACCGCGAGATCGACCTGGCCCGACGCCAGCCCGTCGAACAGCTCGCCCTGGCTCGGCGAAACGGCCTCGATAGTGACCTGCGGGGCCACCTCGGCCAAGTGTCGCATCAGGCGTGGAAGAAACAGTCGCTCGCCGATGTCGCTCATCGCGACCCTGAACGTGCGTGCCTCCTCGCTTTGACTGAACGTAGGCCGGGTGACGGTGGAGCGGAGGATCTCGAGCGCTGAGCTCACGGGAGACACCAACGAGTCAGCAAAGGGTGTCGGCACAACGCCGCGCTGTTGCCGGACAAACAACGCATCTCCATACATTTCCCGAAGCCGCCCGAGGCCGCGGCTGACCGCCGGCTGGCTCAGGCCGAGCTGCGATCCGGCCGCGGTCAGGTTTCGCATGCGATAGACCGTCTCGAACAGTTCGAGCAGGTTGAGATCGACCTGCCGAGACAGGAGACGAGAGGGGTGGCCTGATTTGATATGTGTCGAAGACATATCACGGATTCTATTTTTTCATTTCCGGAATGTCTTCCATTTTTCTACAGTGTCGGCAGCCCCAGCAAAAGGAGACATACCGTGATCAACCTACTCGATATTCGTTACGTGCGGCTCGGAACCCGGCAGCGTGACCAGACGGACCTCTTTGCGCGTGAGGTGCTCGGCCTGGAGCGGGCACGGCAGGAGGCGGGAGCCTCATACTTCCGCAGCGACAGTCGCGATCACACCCTGGTGTACTTCGACGGCGATCCGGCGGACCACACGGTGGGCTTCGAGCTGCGAACCCCCGATGAACTGGACGCGGCCGCTGCGGAACTCAGCAACGCCGGTGTCGAGGTTCGCCGCGGTTCCGCAGACGAATGCGAGCAACGCCACGTGCAGAGCTTCATCCACTTCAGGGATCCCACCGGCAACAAGATCGATCTCGTGCTTGGCCCCCACCATAGCGGGCGCCGTTACTTTCCGTCTCGGGATGCCGGAATCACGGGCTTCAGCCATGTCGGGCTGTGCACGACCGACGCCCGGCGCGACGAACGGTTCTGGACCCAGGTGCTCGGGGCGCGCGTGAGTGACCGCATTGGCGATGCGCCACTGCTGCGGATCGACGACGTGCATCACAAGCTTGCAATGTTCCCGGCGACCCGCTCGGGCGTGCAACACATAAATCACCAGGTCGAGAGCGTGGACGACATCATGCGCGCCTGGTACATGCTCCAAAAGAAAGGGATCCGGATCGCATTCGGTCCGGGTCGCCACCCGACCTCCGGCGCGCGGTTCCTCTACTTTTACGGACCGGACGGAATGATCTTCGAGTACTCCACCGGCGTGCGCATGATCTCCGCGGAAGAGGAGCAGACTTACCAGCCGCGGCAATTTCCTCGTGGAAACGAATCGTTCTGCATGTGGGGGGCCGTGCCTGACATCGCCGAGTTTCGCGACACCGCCCAGGGGGCACGACCTTGAACGCCGCTCCAGCCGCTCAGCGCGAACTGCGCATTGCTGCCCGCGCGTTGGCGCGTCATGGCCTGGCACACGCCTATGGCCACTGCAGCGTCCGCCTCGACAAGGGTAACTTCCTGGTCTGTGCGTCGCGGCCGATGGGCCTGATTGGACGCGGCGAGCCGGGCACCGTCGTGCCTGTGACCGGGGCCTTGCCGACAGGCGTGCTGGGTGAGGTTCGATTGCACCAGGAGATCTATCGACGCCACGCGCACGTTCACGCCGTGACCCGCACGATGCCGCCTTTGCTCATGGCGCTTGGCACCGCGCGGCGCACGCCCCGGACCCGCCATGGGATGGGCGCCTACTTTGGTTCCGGTGCGGCCTTGTGGGACGACCCGCAACTCGTGCGGGACGATGAACGGGCGGCCTCGGTGATCGATGCGATGGGAAGCGCCAACGCAATCGTGATGCGCGGCAATGGCGTGCTGGTCACGAGCGACTCGCTGGCCAAGGCGGTGGTGCTCACCTGGTATCTCGAGGATGCGGCGCGGATCGAGCTTGCCGTGCTGGCTGCCGGCTTGCAGGACGAATCGGTCGTGCTCGATGTGGCCGAGCGCGAACGGCGAGCCACCGATGCCGGTGGCATTTTCGAGCGAATGTGGGAGTACCTGAGCGCGGGGGACCCAGAGATCAACTTCCAGGAGGCACAAGCGTGATTCTGAACTTCATCAACGGCGAATACCGCGAGGGGCGCGGCGGCCGGACGTTCGACGACATCAACCCCGTCGACGGCTCACTCATCGACAAGGTCAGCGAGGCCGCTCGCGAGGATGTGGACGACGCGGTGCGCGCAGCGCGTGAGGCGCTCAATGGCCCTTGGGGCTCCCTCAAGCTCGCACAACGCTGTGACTTGCTGTATGCGCTTGCGGCAGAGATCGATCGCCGCGCGGATGACTTCATTGCCGCCGAAGTGGCAGACACCGGCAAGCCGCGCTCGCTGGCATCGCATCTCGACATCCCGCGAGGCGCGGCGAACTTCCGCGTGTTTGCGGATGTGGTGCGCAATGTGCCGACGGAGAGCTTCGCCAGCCACGCGCCGGATGGCAAGCCCGCGTTGAACTATGCATCGAGGCGGCCAAAGGGCGTCGTGGCCGTGGTGTGCCCATGGAACCTGCCGCTGCTGCTGATGACATGGAAGGTCGGACCCGCACTTGCTTGCGGCAACACCGTCGTCGTCAAACCATCGGAGGAAACGCCCGCCACGGCGGCGCTGTTGGGTGAAGTCATGAACGCCGTGGGCATTCCCAAGGGTGTCTACAACGTGGTCCACGGGTTTGGGCCTGACTCTGCCGGCGAATACCTCACGACGCATCCGGACATCGATGCCATCACCTTCACCGGAGAGACGCGCACGGGTGCCGCTATCATGCGAGCCGCTTCTGACGGCATCAAGCCCGTGTCGATGGAGCTCGGTGGTAAGAACGCCGCAGTGGTTTTTTCGGATGCGGACCTGGACGTCACCCTCGCCGGACTGACCCGCTCGGTCTTCGAGAACTCGGGCCAGGTCTGTCTTGGCACGGAGCGGGTGTACGTGCAACGCCCGATTTTCGATGCCGTCGTGCAGCGATTGGCTGCCGCGGCGGCGCGCTTGAAGCCGGGCAGGCCTGACGACGCCGAAGCCAATTTCGGACCCCTTGTTTCGGCCGAGCATCAGGCGAAGGTCCTGGGCTACTACGCCTTGGCGAGGGATGAGGGCGCGACGGTGGTCCACGGCGGCGGCGTGCCGAAAGTACCAGCCGCGCTCAAGGGTGGCGCGTGGATCGAGCCGACTGTGTGGACAGGTCTGCCGCACGGCTCGCGCGTGGCCAGCGAAGAGATCTTTGGCCCCTGCTGCTGCGTGATTCCGTTCGACCATGAATCGGAAGCACTGCAGATGGCGAACGACACGCGCTACGGCTTGGCCGCATCGGTCTATACGCAGGACGTCGACAGGGCGCACAGATTCGCTGCTGCGCTGAAGGTCGGCGTCGTGTGGGTCAACACCTGGTTCCTTCGGGACCTACGCACCGCATTCGGCGGCTCCGGTGCATCCGGCATTGGCCGCGAGGGAGGTGTTCACTCGCTCGAGTTCTATACCGAGCTATCCAACGTTTGCATCAAGTTCAACGGGGCGGCGCAATGAGTGCACGAGACATCGAAGCGGCAGCGGAATCGCTGTGGAGCGCGGCAGCAAGTGGCAAGGCGATCGCGCCGATGAGGGAGACCTTTCCCGGGTTCGGCCCTGAAGAGGCCTACGCCGTCCAAGAGATCAACACTCAGCGCAAGCTGCAAGGCGGAGCGGAACTGGTCGGTCGGAAGATTGGCCTCACTGCGAAAGCGGTGCAGAAGCAGCTCGGCGTTGACCAGCCGGACTATGGGATGCTGTTCGCCGACATGGCCGTCGCGGACGGCGAGCCTGTGCGCTGGTCCACATTGATGCAGCCCAAGGTCGAGGCAGAGGTTGCATTGGTCATGGAGCACGACTTGCTCGAACCGGGCATCTCGATGGCCCAGATGCTACGGGGTGTTGCCTTCGCGCTGCCCGCCATAGAGATCGTGGGTAGTCGCATCGTCGACTGGAACATCCGCTTCGTCGACACCGTGGCAGACAACGCCTCGAGCGGGTCATTTGTGCTCGGCAACACCCCCGTGCGCCTGGACGGCCTGGACCTGCGTTTGGCAGGCATGGTCATGGAGCGCAAAGGAGAACAGGTCAGCCTGGGAGCAGGGGCTGCATGCCTGGGCCACCCACTCAATGCGGCACTGTGGCTCGCCAACAAGATGGCCGAATTGGGTCGCGGACTGAAGGCAGGCGACGTCGTGCTCACCGGCGCGCTGGGGCCGATGGTTCCCGTCAACCCCGGTGATGTTTTCGAAGCCCGCATCCAGGGCCTTGGTTCGGTACGCGCAGTGTTCGAGGAGCAGAAGAAGTGAACCAGCAACGCATTGCAACTTTGGCACAACGGGTCGACGCAGCCGCTCTCCACGCCAAGCCCATCGCGCAGTTCGCGCAGGAAGAGGCGGTCGGTGTCGATGACGCCTACGAGATCCAGCGCGGATCGATCGCCCAACGCCTTGAGCGCGGTGAACGGCGCACTGGCGTCAAGATGGGCTTCACCAGCCGCGCCAAGATGGTCCAGATGGGCGTCCACGACATGATCTGGGGCCGACTCACTGAAGCAATGGCCGAGCAGGACGGTGGGCAGGTGTCGCTGAGCAGGTTCGTCCATCCGCGTGTGGAGCCCGAACTGGCCTTCCTCCTTGGCAAGCCTCTGCCCGCGGGCGCCAGCCTCGCGCAGGCGCTCGACGCCGTGATCGCGATTGCGCCAGCGCTCGAGATCATCGATTCCCGTTTTGAGAATTTCCGCTTCTCGCTGGAAGACGTCATTGCCGACAACGCGTCTTCGTCAGGATACGTGATCGGACCGTGGTGCGATCCGCGGCAGGACTTCAGCAACCTGGGCCTCATCCTGTCGATCAATGGGATGGCGCGCCAGGTCGGAAGCACGGCGGGAATCCTGGGCAATCCCCTGCGCTCGCTCGTCGCTGCCGCGCGGTTGAGTGCCGGCGCGGGAGAACCGTTGGAATCAGGGTGGCTTGTGATGGCCGGCGGCGCCACCGCTGCCGAAGCCCTCGAGCCCAACCAGCACATCGCGCTCGAGATGCAAGGACTCGGTCGCGTCGAATTCAACACAACCGAATGAGGCAAACATGCCATTGATCCAGGTCACCCTAATAGAAGGCCGTAGTGCCGAGGCCAAGACCGCCTTGATCCGAGGGCTCACCGACGCTGCTGTCGAAGCCACCTCTGCGCCGCGCGAGTCCGTGCGAGTGATCCTACAGGAAGTGCCGGCGGCACATTGGGGGGTGGGCGGTGTGCCCAAAAGCGTCCTCGTGAAGGAGGTGCATCATGGCTGATCGAAAGTTGAAGGCGGCCATCATCGGCAGCGGCAACATCGGCACGGACTTGATGATCAAGATCCTGCGCCACGGCCGGCACATTGAAATGGGTGCGATGGTCGGCATCGACGCCGCCTCCGATGGCTTAGCGCGTGCATTGCGCATGGGTGTGGCCACGACCCACGAAGGCGTGGAGGGCCTCTCGCGTCTGCCCGTCTTCGCGGACATTGACATCGTCTTCGATGCAACGTCGGCTGGCGCACACGTCAAGAACGATGCCTTCCTGCGCAAACTCAGGCCAGAGATTCGCCTGGTCGACCTGACGCCCGCGGCGATCGGTCCCTACTGTATTCCCGTGGTCAACGGCCTGGCGCATCTGGACGCACCCAATGTCAACATGGTCACCTGCGGCGGTCAGGCCACCATTCCGATGGTCGCAGCTGTCTCGCGCGTGGCCAAGGTCCACTATGGCGAGATCGTCGCCAGCATTTCCAGCAAGAGCGCCGGTCCCGGAACACGCGCCAATATCGATGAGTTTACGGAGACCACGTCAARGGCGATCGAAGTGGTGGGTGGCGCCGCCAAAGGCAAGGCCATCATCGTTCTGAATCCGGCGGAGCCGCCGCTGATGATGCGCGACACGGTCTACACGCTCAGCGAATTCGCTGACGAGGACAAGATTGCCGCATCGGTGAAGCGCATGGCTGCCGATGTACAGGCCTATGTTCCGGGCTATCGCCTCAAGCAGAAAGTCCAGTTCGACCGGATCGAAGCCGACCGCCCGATCCGAATCCCAGGAGTGGGTGCGCGCATGCACGGGCTCAAGACCTCCGTCTTCCTGGAGGTGGAAGGCGCTGCGCACTACCTACCCGCGTACGCGGGCAACCTGGACATCATGACCAGCGCGGCTCTGCGTACCGCCGAATCGATGGCCGAGCGGATGCTCGACGCCGTATCTGTTTGAGGAAACTGCAATGAGCCACGACGTAAACAAGAAGATCTACATCTCTGATGTGACGCTGCGCGACGGCAGCCATGCCATCCGCCACCAGTACAGCGTCGAGCAGGCCAAGCAGATCGCCAAGGCGCTCGACGAGGCCAGGGTCGATTCCATCGAGGTCGCCCACGGAGATGGCATGCAGGGCGGCAGCTTCAACTACGGCTTCGGCGCCCACACCGACGTGGAGTGGATCGAAGCGGTGGCCAGCGTGATCGAGCACGCCAAGATCGCGACGCTGCTACTGCCGGGCATCGGTACGGTGCACGACCTCAAGGCTGCCTATGACGCTGGCGCGCGCGTCGTTCGCGTTGCCACGCACTGCACTGAGGCCGACATCTCGAAGCAGCACATCGAATATGCCCGCCACCTCGGGATGGAGGCCGTGGGCTTCCTCATGATGAGCCACATGACCACGCCGCAAGCGTTGGCGCAGCAGGCAAAGCTGATGGAAAGCTTCGGTGCAACTTGCTGTTATGTCGTGGACTCGGGCGGCGCGTTGAGCATGAACGATGTGCGCGACCGGTTCCGTGCTTTCAAGGACGTGCTCAAACCTGAGACGCAGACGGGAATGCATGCGCACCACAACCTGAGTCTGGGCGTGGCCAACAGCATCGCCGCAGTGGAAGAAGGTTGCGATCGCGTGGACGCAAGCCTGGCCGGTATGGGTGCAGGTGCAGGCAACGCTCCGCTCGAGGTATTCATCGCGGCGGCCACGCGCCTTGGGTGGAACCATGGCACGGATCTGTATAAGCTGATGGACGCGGCCGACGACATCGTCCGTCCGCTGCAGGACCGACCCGTGCGCGTGGATCGCGAGACGCTGGCGCTGGGCTATGCGGGCGTGTATTCGAGCTTCTTGCGGCATTCGGAAGTGGCCGCCAAGAAATATGGCCTGAAGACCGTCGACATCCTTGTCGAACTGGGACGGCGCCGCATGGTGGGCGGCCAAGAGGACATGATCGTCGATGTGGCGCTCGATCTGCTGAAGGGCATGGAGCACGAGCGTATCCATCAGGCGCCAGTCATGAGTGAGGCTGGCTGACTCCACGATTTTTCGCGTACTCACCGAAGTGCCGTTTGGCGCGGCGGCAGGGCTGTCCGTGCCCGACGAACGGATAGGTGTCTTGAAGCTCGACAGCACGGCGTACGCAAATCCAGTGCTGCATGTGACCACAGAGAATGACAAGGAGACTTCTATGAAACAGATGAGCGTTCGCCTATCGCTTCTGGCGCTGACGATCTCGATGGTCGCGGCGATCCCCGCGGCGCAGGCGCAGTCCGCTGCCTCGAAGTGGCCGAGCCAGCCCGTGCGTTTCGTGGTGCCATTTCCCGCCGGATCAGCGCCCGATGTGTTGATTCGCTTTGTGGGCGTCAAGCTCACTGAAAAGTGGGGGCAAGCGGTCGTCATCGACAACAAGCCCGGCGGCAGCGGTGTGATCGGCATGAATAGTATCCTCACCGGCCCCACGGACGGAACCACCTTCGGCTTCGTACAAGGCTCTGCAATCTCGGTAGCTCCAAGCACAATCAAGGGCGTGAGCTACGACTTCAATCGCGATTTCGTGCCGGTGACGCTGGCGGCAGTTGCGCCGTTCATGCTGGCTGTTCCGAGCGACTCGCCCTACAAGACGCTTGGCGAGTTCATTTCCGCCGCGAAGACCAAGCCGCAAGGGATCGAAGTCGCCGACAACGGCCGTGGAACCGCGCCGCATCTCGCATCCGCGCTGCTCGGTCTCCAGTCGGGCGCCCAGTTCCTGGAAGTGCACTACCCAGGCGGTGCCCAAGCTATGCAGGCGACGCTCGGCGGTCAAACCAAGATGATGGTTGAGACCTACAACGTTGTCGCCGGAAATGTGCAGGGCGGCAAGATGCGCGTGCTGGCCTCGATGAGCGACCGGGTCGAGCTTGGCCTGGAGAAGTTTCCACTTGCGAAAGACACGGTGCCAGGCGCCGTAGCCTTTGGTTGGTTCGCTGTGATTGCGAAGAAGGGTGTCGACCCCGCCATTCTCGCCAAGCTCAACAAGGACATCGGCGAAGCTTTGCTGTTGTCGGATGTGGTTGCCAAGTCGCGGGAACTCGGCACCTATCCTCGTCCCGGCACGCCGGAGCAACTCGCGACGTACATCGACGACGATCGCAGGACCTGGCAGGGTGTTCTCGACAAGCTGAACATCAAGCCGGAATAGTTACTGACCTGTGCACCAAATAGTGCGGTAGTGCGCTAAGGGTTGATGAAAATCGATGGACGCAAACTTGATTGGGCGACGCAAGCGCACTTGTGCCGGCAGGTGGTGCTGGCGGTGCGAGGTGGCATGACGCAAGGCGAGGCCACGCGGGTGCATGGACTGAGCCTGCGGCGTTGCAAAAGGCCTATGCGCGGGCGCGCGAGGGGTCGTTGCGAGCGCTCAAGGGCGATGCACGGGACTTTCCTTGCACCAGCAGGCCCAGGTAGCTGCGCAGGATGTCGCTGATGGCAACGCCATTCTTCACGGGCAATGCACCATCGAGTTGCTTGAACACCGGTGCGAGTCGATTCAGATGATGTCCGACCAGCGCCAGGCCGGCCACCGGCGTCAGGTCACAGTCGAGTTGCTTGACGATGAAGGGGCGCATTGCGAAGAACCAGATCACGCGTTTGAAACAGCACCATCAACGCCCACGCACCGGTCTGGCGCTTACCGAAATCACCTCGCATCGACCGCACCCGCAGGGTGAGTGGCTTTCACTCTTAGCCTCACGGATCCAGGGTGTTAGTCCGTTTCGGGCTTCATTTTGAGCGCGACCGAGGAGCGGCCAGCTCGACGAATCTTGCCGGATACGCCGAGTGCCTCCAGTAACCGCGCGTTAGAGCAAGATCCTCAAGGACAAGCGTGGCAAGCGCCGTTCTAGAGCAGCGCGCTAAGTCTCCCGTGTATTGAGTCGCATACCTGGCGATAGGGGAGGTCGGCTCTGTGGACGAGACCGGTCGCAGCAGGCGGCCGCGCGAATTGCCGGTCATGGCCGACCTGAGTCAGAGGTCCGCGCGCTGGGAACGTCGGTTCCGCAAGCCAGCCATTCGAGAATGCGATTTCACCGCTCAGCAATGTAGTGTTGAGTCGTCACCGCTTCGCCGTTGCGCAAGAACACCCGTACACGAGCTTCCACTTCCTGGTCGGCCAGCGTGGCCCGGGCGCGCTGGTGCAAGTATTCGGCCCAAGAGGCGACGATGAAGCGCTCGATATAGCGCGACGGATCGCCGAGGTCCCGATAGACGCGCCATAGCGTGGCGCCGTCGCGGCGCCGCGAGGCGCGCAGCTGGGTCACGGCGTTCAAGAATTCCTCTGCCTCGCCGTCGCGGATGCAATAACAAATCTCAACCGATACCGGGCCGTCGCCCGGAAGAGGCTGATTCTTGATGAAGAGATCTTCCCAGAGGGCGACGGGCGTGACCTCCTGCGAAGCGCCCATCCGCAACGGCAGCCAGCGGGCGAGAATCATGCCTCCTGTTATGGTAAGTGCTGCGATGCTTAAGGCAATCGCCAGCCCGGTGATGCCGGAAACTGCGCCCCAAAACGCCGAGCCGATGGCGAACGAACCCAGCGCGCTGAGCGTGTGCAGGGCCACGGCGCGCGAACGGACCCACGGAGGCGCGCTGGACTGCGTGGCTGTATTGAAGGTGGCCATCACCGCCATCCAGGCGGCGCCGCCGATGGCAAGCGCCACGAAGACTACGATGGGTATGCGCACGAACGCAGCGATGAGCATGACGGCCGCGAAAACCATGCATCCCAGTGCGACGAGGCGCTCGAGCCCCAGGCGCGCACGTAACTTGCCCAGCACCAAGCCCGCAGCAACTGCGCCTGTGCCCAGGCATCCCATGAGGAAGCCGAATCCGGCGGCTCCCAACTTTAGTTGTTGCGCCGCGATAGCCGGCAACAGCGCCCACAGCGCCGAGCCCGCACCGCTGTAGGCAATGGTGCGCAGCAACTGAGCCAGGATCATCGGCGAATGCCTTGCATAGCGCAGGCCCGCGACGGTGCCGCTCCAGAGGCGCTCCGGCGGCAGGGGCGACTGCGCATGTGGAGCAGGGGGCCAGCGCCGCAGTGCTTGCATCATCACCAGGGCGCTCACTGCGGCGATCACGAACACCCAGCCCGCACCGAGCCATGCGAATACGAAGCCCGCGACGGACGGCCCCAATGCCCGTGCGCTGTTCCAGGCGATAGACATGGCCGTGATGGCTTGCGGCATGTCCTCGCGCGGCACTGTGTCCGCCAAGCTGGTGTTCCAGGCCGGCGACAGCAGGGCCGTGCAGCAGCCAGCGGAAAAGGTGAACAGCAACAGGGTCCCCGGTCCCGCCCACCCCGCCAATGCGAGAAGGGACAGGACAAGGACGATTGCCACMTGAACGGCCAGCGCATTCAGGATCAGCCGCCGTCGGTCGGTGATGTCGGCCAGCACGCCTGCGGGCAGTGCCAGTAGGAACATTGGCAGAAACACGGCGGTCTGCACCAACGCTGCGAGGAAAGAGGAGCCCGTGAGCTCCACCATGAGCCACGAAGCCGCCATGACCTGCATGGCGTTCCCAGTGAAATAAATGGCGCTGCCGGTCCACAGGCCCCGGAATGCGGGCAGACGCAACGGGGACCAAAGGGAGTGGGATGCGACGGACATCGAAGGAGCTTTGCCAGATTATGGGCGAAGCGTCAGACGTTTTCCGCTGGGGCCTGACTGCCGCGGAGTCTGATAGCCCATTGCCTCCATCTTTCGTGATTTCAGCACGTTCCGTCTTGCCAGCACGTGACCGTTTGACACACCCCCCCGATGGAACCTCCCTGGGGCGATTCCGGCATCACGCTTCCGGAAATGACCGTCTGAACCGGACTTCCGGTTCAGACTGCCGTCGTTCGCCTTCGGCCTGTCGAATGTCGGCGGCTGACGAAACCCGACCTTGGCGTCTTTCCTCGCGAACGGCCGGTCTACCTTCGGAACTTGACCTTTGCCGACATCGTCGATGAATTCGACTTGGGTGGCAACGGTCGATCAGGACGACATCGTGCGCGAACGACAGCTTCCGCACCTCGCGAATCGGAGCTTCGGGCCCAGAAGAGACCTTGGCAATGCAGATCTGGCGGACGGAAAGCCGACATTGCCCATAGAGTTCGGGCCGCTCCTTGCGCGACGCGACGACGCTGATCTGATGCCGGGGTTGGGGTCCCTCAATGGAAGAACTCTTGCATTGGGGCGACAGCGTCTGCGCTGCACGCTTTGAAGGATCGATGCCATTCGGAGGTTCACATGATCGATGCAGCGGCCGAACCGCATCAAGGACCGGCTTCTCCTGTTCCCAGTGACGTCACCTTGCGCGACGGGCGTGCCGTGCACCTGCGTGCGTCCTGCGTTGCCGATGAGTCCGAACTCCTGCAGGAAGGCAACCCGATCAACGTCCGTGCAAGGGAGTCACCGAAACGGCTTACCGCTCACGCCCCCACGACCCACCTATTCCTCGAAAACGTCGGTGCCAAAGACCTCGTAGTGCATGCGAGCCTCAGGAATGCCCAGCGCCTTGAGCGTTTCAACTTGCGCGCGCATGAAGGGCAGCGGCCCACAGATGTAGTAGTCGGCATCGGCCTTGACCGCCGACGCAGAGATGCGCCGGAGGTCGACCAGTCCCTGGTGGTCGTAGTCGTAGCCGAGGACGTCACTGGGCAGCGGCGCGTCGTAGAACACGATGCTGGTCAGCCGCCGGTTCGTGTCGGCAGACGCCTTTATGCGGTCCTTCATGGCGTGGACTGCGCCGTTGCGGGCGCCGTGCACGAACACGACTTCCCGATCCGTGTTCTTCAGGACCGCCTTGAGCATGCTGACCAACGGAGTCAGGCCCACCCCCCCACTGATCAGAACCACCGGCGTCGTGGCGTCCATGTCGACATAGAAGGGCCCGAACGGCGGGGTGATGCGGACCACGTCGCCCAGGTGGACATAGTCGTGCAGAAGGTTTGACACATAACCGGCGGTCCCGGGCTCCCCCTCACTCTCGCGCTTGACCGAGATCCGGTAATACCTGYCGTTCGGCGCATCCGACAGGCTGTACTGGCGCACCTGCTGCAAGCCCAGGCTTGGAACGTCGACCACGATGCTGATGTACTGGCCGGGCTTGAAGTCGGCGATCGGCTGGCCGTCTTCGGGTTCAAGAAAGAAGGAGGTGATGACCTCGCTCTCCGTCCGCTTGTGCCGTACCACAAAGTTGCGCCAGCCGCGCCAGCCACCGGCGCGTTGCTCGGCCTCGGCGTAGAGCGCCGCCTCGGCGGCGATCATGATGTCTGCCAAGGCCTGGTAGGCCTCAGCCCAGGCGGCCACGATGTCAGCGGTTGCCGCGTCCCCGAGAACCTCTTTGATCGCGGCCAGCAAGTGCTCGCCCACCACCGCGTACTGGGCGGGCTGCACGTTCAGACTCGCATGCTTGTGCGTGATCCGATCGACCGCTGGGCCCAGCACCGACAGATTGTCGATATGGGTGGCATAGGCCAGCACCGCCGCGGCGAGCGCCCGCTGCTGCTCGCCTCGTTCCTGGTGCCGCATGTTGAAGATGTTCTTCAGCTCCGGGTGGGCTTCGAACAGCCGCTGGTAGAAGCGCTGGATGATGGCGTAGCCGTGAACGGCAAGAACCGGCGCGGTGGCCTTGACGGTGGCGATGGTGGACGGCTTGAACATCTGTGATCCTTTGCTTTGTGTAGGAAGCCAGTTCGCGATGCGGGTCACATCGTGGATCGTAGTGATGGTATCGACCATGAGATCCCTGCAAGCTYTCCGAGTTTCCGGACCTTCTAAGGTCCGTCCGGCCTGTTCGAGGGGGGATCAGTGCCGGGTGTTTTGGTCCTTGTCGTCGAGGAGCGTACATCGTGCGGCGCTGGTCCGCTAGTGTTGTGAGAGTTTCGCCGAGATCGAACGATCGATGGCTCTCCACTCCAGGGTCTGCTGCCACAACGATCTGCGTCGGCCAATATTGAAAGAACAACTTCGCTCGCTCGAGCGTCGTGTTGACGACCGCAACGATTTCCGCATGCTCAGCCTCAAGCCGCTCCTTCATTGACGTCAGACTTGAGATTTGACGCCGCGAGAACGGGCAGTGCAAGCCTCTCATGAATGCAATCAGCACGCTGCAGCCCTTCGCGCGGAAGTCGGCCAGCGAGACAGCGCCTTCCTGATTCACCGTTGGAAGTGCGAGCTCTGGCGCCGACTCGCCGGGCTCAAGCACGTGCAAAGCGGCATTCATACAACCCCCAAATCTATCCACGGTCCATCGCAGGTAAGCCATCAAGGCGCGCTGAACAAGCGAGGGCTTGCGGCCGGGAAATGAGCCGCTGCCCGAGACCGGCTGCTGCCGTTCGCGCTCTGCCTCCGACGAGGAACTTGCCCTCCTGTACGGCGTAGTGAGCCCATGACAGCCAACTTGCCGAAATCGCGTCGGCGACCGGTGAGCCTTGCACTGTTCCGGAAAAAGGGCGTACGCTCGCCCCCAGGGCCATGCTCGTGCTCAGTCTGTGAACAGGGCCGAGAGGAACGATGCGAAGCCGGACCGGAAAGGCGACGAGCCCACCGGGTTCTGAGGTCTTGCCCCCGCAGCGCAATCGACAGTCGACGGCGACTGATGAGTGTCCCTTGATCCTGCAACCTACGCCTGACCCGTCGAACGGACGACTTGCGGAGTTCGTTCGACTCGCGCGCCGTTGTCAGCGCGCGCGAGTAGCACGCGTGTGTCGTCGATCGCCGTGAGCGTTCGCAGCCGTGTTGTTGTGTGGTCATCGCTGCGCTGTGCACGAGGCTGGCACGAAAACCGAATAAGCATCGTCGGGATACGTCGTTGCTCCCCAGCCCGCGGGCAACGACCATCGAAGGCTTTCACCACCCGCGGCGCCCCTCTGGCCGGCTACCAAGATGCAGTTCCCGTCGTCATTTACCCTCGCGCGTGCGGCAGGCGCGGTCCTCGTCGCCGTCGCTACCGCCCTTGGCGCCCAGGCGGCTGATCCGTCGCTCCCCACGCAGGTCCCTGCCAACACCAAGCTGGTGGTCGCCGACCAAAATGAGAACTTGCAGACCCTCATGCGCGCTTCGGGCGCGCAGAAGCAGCTTGCCGCGTCAGTGAGCTATGCGAACTTCCAGGGAGGTCCCGCGATCCTGGAAGCGTTCCGAGCTGGCGCGCTCGACCTGGCGGTTGTCGGCAACACGCCGCCCATTCAGGCCCACGCGGCCGGCGAAATCCTGCCGATCGTTGCGGTGCGCACCAGCGACGGACCCGACTATCAGCTCGCCACGCGCCCGGGCCTCACCCTCAATAGTTTGCAGGAGCTCAAGGGCAAGAAGATCGCCTACGCCGAGGGTACGGGTCGTCAGCCCTTTGTGCTGAGCGCGCTGAAGTTGGCCGGCCTGAGCCRGAAGGACGTGACGTTGGTTCCGTTGCGCGCCGGCGAGTTTCCGACGGCGATCCAGACCGGGCAGGTCGACGTCGCGGCGCTGACCGAGCCCCATTTCAGCCGCTACTTGCGCAGCTACGCCGACCTGAAGGCAGGCGCGTTGCCGAAGGCCGAGCACGCCCGGCTGCCCACACGCACGAGCTATCTCTACGCCAGCCCGATGGCCCTGAAGGACCCCGCAAAGGCCGCGGCGATTCGCGATTTCGTGCAGCAGTGGGTCACCGCCAGCGATTGGGCCACTCGCAACCCCAAGGTCTGGGTCGACGCCTACTACGTCCAGAGTCAGGGGCTGAAGGAAGCCGAAGGCCTGGCGATCGTGCAATCGGAAGGGGTGAGCCGCTTCCCCCGCTTGTCCGAGGCCATTCCCGCGCAACAGTCCACCATCGACCTGATCTTCGAGGCCGGTGACCTGCCCAAGCGGCTGAATGCGGCCGAAGAGTTCGACTTGCGGTTTGCCCCCGTCGCGGCCGACGTCGTGGGCCGGTTGGCCAAGAACTGAACGTCGCTATGGCCTACCCCTACCCGCCGCGCTCCGCCATGGATGCCAAGTTGGAATGGCCGGGCGGCGGCGCCGCACGTTCGCAGCCTGCGGCCAAGCCCCGCCTCTCAGCTGCGAGTTCCTTGGTGCCGCGCAAGCTAGGCAGCCTGGGCCTGATGGCGGGGCCCATCATCGTGCTGCTGGCCTGGGAACTCGCGTCCCGGACCGGATGGCTGCCCCCTCGCTTGCTGGCGGCACCTTCGACCGCCATTGCCACCGGCTTCGAGATGCTTGTGCGCGGCAATCTGCCGGAGCATCTCTGGGCCTCTGCCCAACGCGCCTATGCGGGGCTGTTCATCGGCGTCGTGCTGGGCGTTGCGATGGCATTGGCGTCGGGCCTGAGCCGCTGGGGCGAAGGCGCCCTTGACAGCCTGGTGCAGATCAAGCGGGCCGTGCCCACGCTGGCCCTGGTTCCGCTGGCCATCCTGTGGCTGGGCATCGGCGAGACCATGAAGGTGACACTGATCGCCACCAGCGTGCTGATCCCCGTCTACATCAACACGCATGCCACCCTGCGCGGCATCGACCTCCGCTATGTCGAACTTGCGCAGACGGTCGGCCTGAAGCGCTTCGAGTTCATCCGCCGCGTCGCGCTGCCGGGGGCCATGCCCGGCTTCTTCACCGGCTTGCGGCTCGCCGTGACCATGTGCTGGGGCGCACTGGTGGTGCTGGAGCAGATCAACACCACCGAAGGCATCGGCTATGTGATGAACCGCGCCCGTGACTACGGCCAGACCGAGGTGATCGTTGTCGGACTGATCTTCTACGCGGTGCTCGGCCTGGCTTCGGACTTGGTGGTGCGCCTGCTGGAGAGCAGGGTGCTGGCGTACCGCAAGGTGATCGGCTCATGAGCGGCGCCGCCACACTGAGCCAGGCCGCGGTCGAGGTCCGGCACCTGAGCCGTCGTTTCGGCGATCGCACGGTGCTCTCCGACATCTCGCTGACGGTCGCCACCGGCGAGTTCGTGGGACTGCTGGGCAAGAGTGGCTCCGGCAAGAGCACGCTGCTGCGCGCGCTGGCCCGTCTCGATGCCGACGTGGCCAGCGAGGGGCAGTTAAAGGTCCCTCGGAACTGCTCCGTGCTGTTCCAGGATTCTCGCCTGCTGCCCTGGGAGACGGTGCTCGGCAACGTGACGCTGGGCCTTCGGACACGGGATGCTGATGCAAAGGGCCGTCGGGCGCTGGCGGAGGTCGGCCTGGCAGGCCGGGAGAGCGCTTGGCCGAATGCCTTGTCGGGCGGCGAGCAGCAACGAGTGGCGCTGGCCCGATCGCTGGTCCGGGAGCCGCGGCTGCTGTTGGCGGACGAGCCTTTCGGCGCCCTCGATGCGCTGACCAAGATCAAGATGCACAGCCTGCTGCGCAACCTTGTGCGCATCCACCAGCCGGCCGTAGTGCTGGTCACGCACGACGTCGAAGAGGCGCTGGTGCTGGCCGACCGCGTGCTGGTCATTGATGAGGGCCGCATCGTGCTCGACCAGGCGGTCGGTCTGCCCCATCCGCGGCGCAAGTCCGAACCTGCCTTCGACCAGTTGCGAGACGCGCTGCTGGCCGCCCTCGGCGTGGACGCCTACGCCTGAACCAAGGAACACCATGACCCGCAAGCACATCCACCTGAATCTGTTCGTCATGGGGCGCGGTCACCATGAAGCGGGCTGGCGGCATCCACGCGCCTCCACGAGCGCGCTGACCGACATCGCCTACTACCGTCAACTGGCGCGCACGGCCGAGGCGGGCCTGTTCGATTCCATCTTCCTGGCTGACGTTCTGGCGCTGGGCAAGGACGCGGGCCATGTGCCTGTGGGCGGGCTGGAACCGATCACGCTGCTGGCTGCACTGGCCGGCGCGACCGAACGCATTGGATTGATCGGAACGGCTTCGACGACCTATTCGGCGCCCTACAACCTGGCCCGCCAGTTCACCTCGCTGGACCATATCAGCCGGGGTCGCGTGGGCTGGAACATCGTCACCTCGTGGTTCCAGGGCGCGAACGAGAACTTCGGCCTCGACCAGCAGCCGCCGCATGCCGAACGCTACGCGCGTGCGCACGATTTCGTCGAGACCGTGCTGAAGCTGTGGGACAGCTGGGCTGACGACGCCGTCGTCGATGATGCCGCCGCGGGCCGCTACGCCGACACCGGGCGCATCCGCCAGATCGCCCATGAAGGGCCGTTCTATCGCGTGGCCGGCGCGCTGAACGTGCCACGTTCGCCGCAGGGCCGTCCGGTGCTCGTGCAGGCCGGTTCGTCGGCCGCCGGCAAACAGTTCGCTTCGCGTTACGCAGAGGCCGTCTTTACCGCGCATCTCGAGAAGGCCACTGCCGCGGACTTCTACCGCGAGCTAAAGGCGGCCGCGCGCGCCGCCGGCCGCCGTGACGACCAGATCGTGATCCTGCCTGGCCTGAGCCCGGTGATCGGGTCGACCGAGGCGGAGGCCAGGCGCCGCTGGGAAGAGCTGAACGAGCTGACCGATGCGGAAGTAGGGCGCGAGCGCCTGTCGAACCGCTTCGGCGGCCATGATTTCTCGCACCTGCCGCTGGACCGCCCGCTATCCGTCGATGATTTTCCGGACCCGTCGACCGTCCAGGCCGCGCAGAGCCGCGCCGTCGTCATCACCTCGCTGGTCGCGCGCGAGCGTCCCACCTTGCGGCAACTGCTGCACCGGTTGGCCGGCGCACGCGGTCACTTCACGCTAGCCGGCACGCCCGAGCAAATCGCCGACGCCATCGAGGACTGGACCTCCAGCGGCGCCGCCGACGGCTTCAACCTGATGCCACCGGTCCTGCCCGCGCTGCTAGACGACTTCGTGGAGCAGGTGATTCCGATCCTGCAGAAGCGTAGACTGTTCAGGACCGCGTACGAAGCCGACACGCTGCGCGGCCACTACGGGCTCGCGCGGCCCGAGAACCGTTACTTTGCGCCGCGGCTGAAAAGCGTTCAAAGCGAAGCAGCATTGGCGGCGCCGGAGGTCGAGGCTGTGTGAGTCATTGCTGGCGCATACCGTGTGCGGCTTGGTCGAGCCATGAAGACCGAGCTGACGGGCGCCTTGGCCAAAGGCGAGACCGTGCAGCTGATCGGCTTCGGCAACTTCACTGTTTCGATCCGCGCCGAAGGTTCGGGTCGGAATCCGTCGACCGGCGAGCCGATGACCATCAAGGCGAGCAAGGCTGTGAAGTTCACTGCTGGCAAGTCTCTTAAGGATGCTGTGAACGCACTTGAGTGAGATGACTGTCGCTTGGTGTCCCTGAGGGCCGGACTTCCGCTCCAGACTGTCTGCTGTCCTTCGAAGTTGGCTACGGAAGGACGGCGGTTGACGTGACCCGACCTTGGCCCTTTTCGTGACGAGCGGCCGGTCTACTCTGGAACTTGACCCTCGCCGATGTCGCCGGCTTTGGAGCGCGGGCGACCACGGTTGACCAGGACGAAGTTGCGCGGTTGCGCGCGAACGGCTTCCGAATGTTGCGAACTGGCGTTCCGGGCCGCCGGAAGCGGCCGTTGCCTTCGCTCCGAAGCGGTAGTTCAACTTGGTGAGGGCGCCGTGGTGGCTCCCTTCGCGCCAACGTGACGAAGACCGACGCGCCTTGGCTCAGGCCCAACGGTCCGGGCGCGCTCCGCGCCAGGCTGCAGCTCTCACCTCGGTCGCGTCCGACACGCTAACGCAAGTCAGGCAGCCAGGCGCGCTGCCAGCTGCCGCGCGGTTCGCGCGCTGGCGCCCTTGCCGGTAATCGCCAGCGCCGGGGGGTTGGCCAGCATCCGCTCGAAGACCGCCCGCACTTCTTCCGCTCCGATGTCGTCGATCATCGCAATCGCTTCGGCCATCGGAGTCACGGTCCCGCTGGCGAAGAGCTCTTCGACGGCCTGCTCCATCGTTGCGTAGGTCCGCTCCTCTGCGCGCACGCGGGACACGGTCAGCTGGTTCTTCGCCCGCTCCAGGTGCACCGGATCGATGGTGGTGGCCTGCGCACGCAGCAGGCCGCCCGTCGCTGTCACCAGCGCGTCTAGCTTGTCCGGGGTAGTGACCGCATGCACCACGAAGTTGGCCCAAACGTCCCCGCTGTCCATTGTGGAATGCGCCGTGTAGGCCAGGCCGAGCTGCTCCCGGACTGTGTCGACCAGTGGCGCCGACATCCCGCCCCCAAACAGGTTGGCCGCCAGCGAAGCCGCAAGTCGCCAGCGCTGCTGCGACATCTGCTCCTGCCGCGCGGGCGCCAGCGGGTATGCAATGTTCAGGAACACCTGCGACACCTGCGTGAAGCGCCGGGCCATGGCATGGCCGACGTACTTCGCGGGCGCCGGCTGTCGAGACACGGGTAGGTCGGCCGACGGGGGCATCGCTGCAAAGAGTTCCCCGGCGAGCGCCACCCACGATTCGACGTCGAAGTTCCCGGCCGCAGCGACGACGGTCTTTTCCGCGACGTAGTGGGACTGCACGTGGCGGACCAGGTCGTGCCGGGTAAAGCTTTCAATGTTGCCGACGGTGCCGATCACAGGCATGCCCATCGGGTCGTCGCCCCAGATCGCGCGGTCGAGCAATTCGCTGGAGTAATCCTGTGGATCCTCCTCGTACTCGATGGCCTCCTGGCGAATCACTTCCAGCTCACGCTGCAATTCATTGTCGGGAAATGTACTGTTCAAGACGATGTCGGCCGTCATGCGCAGCAGCTGCTCCGCGTGGCGGCCCAGGCCGGTCATGAAGTAGCCGGTGGTGTCCTTGCCAGTGAACGCGTTGACATCCGCTCCCAGCCGCTCCGCATCCAGGTTGATGGCCTGAACGGAGCGGGTGGCGGTCCCCTTGAACGCCATGTGCTCCAGCACATGGCCGATGCCGTTGGTGACCTGCGTCTCGTCCCGGGAGCCGACACGCAGGAACACGCCCACACTGGCGCTCTGCACATGGGGAATGTGAATGGCGAGCAGCCTCACCCCGGTTGGAAGCGTGTGGAGGACCGTGGTGGTGCGCTCCGCCTGCAGCCGGACCATGGCTCAGCTGCCTTCCGGCCGCTGCAGCCTGACGCCGATGCCGTAGAGCGCGAGCAGGCCCAGCACGTGCCCGATGGCCACGCCGGGCTCACCCGCTTCAATGCGGCCGATGGTCTGGACATGCACGCCAAGGCGCGCGGCCGCGGCGGTCTGGCCCTCCCCGGCCGCCGATCGGGCCAACTTTGCCGCTGCCCCCAATTCTCGGATTGCATGCAAGGCGTCGTCGCCGATGTCTGTCGAGATGCGCTTTCCTTTGGTCATGGGTGCATTGTCGCTGCGCCCGCGGCCTGATCGTTACCGATCCGGCGGCGGCTATTGGCCGCGACCACCAGTTCGCGGCCGATCGTTACAGCGGACTTTCGGAGCGATTGCCCCCGCTCGTCAAGGRCTGCAATCGGCGAATTCGGCGAACAGGCGGTCCCTGCCAACTGCGGGCGTTCATGCCGAAGCCTTCAACGTCCGCTCCAAGCGAAAGCTGCCGTTGACGCCTTGAGCGATCGAGCGCTGAGCGGGTCATCCTCGGCTTAGAGCCACCATGCATGGTTGCTTCATTGGCTGAAGTTGGAGTCCAGAAATTCGATCAAATCCAGCGTCAAATTGGCCTTCTGAGTAAGGTTGGTGTATCCGTCGCCGCCCCGTCCAATGCACGACTTTCGCATTTGAGCGATCAGGGCGGCGAATTGCGATTCGGAGAAGCTCTTGCCGTTGTAAGTCGCGCGTCCATCGCCATCGACGTCGACCCTGCAGTTGACGAAGGTCTCTATGGTCGCTTCTCTAAACATCTGGAGGTCCCTCGGATCACCGTCGAACCCGCTCGCCGCCCCCTTATAGGACTTTGTTGTGACCTTGCCTCCGGCGGCCGTGTATTCCTTGATCCAGTCCTGGCAACCGACTTGACCGACTATGCTGTCCTTTTCCCCGGTGCCGATGAACACACTGCCCACCGGCTTCGGCGTACGTGGATGGAAAAAGCATCCGGGGCTGACCGCCAACGCGAGTGCAAAGCGTTTGTCTGTCACGCTCGGGACGAAGGTTTTGTCGGCCGCCAACAGCGCAATCGTCCCGCCCCGTCCGGAGCCCATGACGGCAATGCGATCCGCGGGGTAGCCGCCATCGATCAGGAATTTCCTTGCGGCGAAGGCGTCGCGTACTTGATCGAAGACAGAGATTGAGCTGTTGTCCGAGATCGTGCTCATGACCCCGCGGGGACCATAGGTGTCGATGATCGCAACCGCATATCCGGCAGAACTAAGCGATCGAGCGTAGTGGCCTTCGCGGTTGTTGCTTATGCCACCGCCGGCGCCAATGATGACGACGGCCCCTTTGGTCCGTTCTGGCGGCTTGTAGAGTAT
>NZ_JBFUIU010000020.1:0-31663 GCF_056401695.1 Variovorax sp. P4_D9 | reverse complement strand
GGCGGCGAGCGCCCGCTCATCAAGGACATGACCATGGATACATGGGAACGCAGCTTCGCGGTCAACACCCGGGGCGCATTTCTCTGCAGCCGCGAGTACCTTCGCCGGCGGGAGGTCGCGAACGTCGAACACGGGCGTGTCGTGTTCTTCGGGTCGGTCGCCGCGCAGCTCGGTGGCTACCGTTCGAGCGCGGCCTACATCGGCGCCAAGGCCGCGGTGCACGGCTACGCCAAGGCCTTTGCACGCGAAGCGGCGCATCTCGGCATCACGTCGAACGTCATCGCGCCCGGCCTGATCGATACCGACATGCTGCGCAGCACCGTCACCAGCAGCGGTGCGCTGGCCGCGGCCGCCCAGAACATCCCGCTCGGCCGCGTCGGCACGGTCGACGACGTCGCCGCGGCGGTCAGCTACCTGGTCTCGCCGGCAGCCTCCTACATCACGGGCGATGTCATCGACGTCAACGGCGGCTACCGCATGCAATAGACAGGCACCCAGCCCCTCGCAGATTCAATCCCAAGGAGACACCATGAAACGACTCAAGACCCTCGCCGCGCTGGCCGTCTGCAGCCTGGCCATCGGCGCCGCGCACGCGCAGCAGGAACCCGGCGTGACCGACAAGACCATCAAGATCGGCCTCTTCGGCCCCTTGTCGGGCAACTCGATGGCCTATGGCTTCGACGTCATGAACGCGGCGAAGATGTACTACGAGAAGGTCAACAAGGAAGGCGGCATCCATGGCCGCAAGATCGAACTCGTGATCGAGGACGATCGCTGCAACGCCAACGACCTGCTGGCCGCGGTCAAAAAGCTGACCGAACAGGACAAGGTCTTCGCGCTCAACGGCGGCTCCTGCTCCGCGGCCGTGGTCGGTGCGCGCGAATACGTCGAGCGCTCGCAGATCCCCTTCGTGATGCTCAATGCGTCGGGCGACGGCGCGCTCTATCCGCCGTCCAAGTACATCTACGGCGCCTTCTCGATCTCGCAGCGCGCCGTGGGCGGCTCGATGGTGCAGTTCGCCGCCGAGCACCTGAAGGCCAAGAAGATCGGCTACATCAACCACGACGACGCCTACGGCGGCTGGAATCTCGAGGCCGCCGAATTCCAGGCCAAGAAGATCGGCGTCGAGCTGCAGGTGCAGTCGGTGGCGCCGAACCTGACCGACGTCACCGCCCCGATGCTGAAGATCCGCGCGGCCAATCCCGATGTGCTTCTCATCACCACCTACGCCAGGCCGGTCAGCCTGCTAGTCAAGAAGGCCCAGGAACTGGGCTGGACCAAGCCCATCGTGATCGCGGTGAACGGCACGGCCGACCTCAAGCAACTGGTCGAGAACGTCGGCAACAAGGAGGCGTTCAAGAATGTCTACCTCCAGGAAGTCATGGCCGACGTGGCCGGCGGCCCCAAGCTCAAGTGGGTGTACGACATGTACAAGACGTCCTATCCCGACCTCGCCGCCAAGCCCGGCTACCCGCAGACCTACATGCCCTACGGGATCCCGTCGGCGATGACGGTGGTCAACGCGCTGAAGGCGGCCGGCCCGCAACTGACGCGCGAGAAGTTCCTGACGGCGCTGTCGCAGACCAAGTTCGAATCGAACGTCATGGCAGGCCCGATCGAACTCACGCCCACCGACCATGCGGGCCAGAAGTCGGCGATCTACCTGAAGTTCGACGGCAGCGAGATGACCCCGGTTCCGGGCGCCTATCGCAGCCTGTGGACCTACCAGCCCAAGTAATTCACCAAGGAGATGAGGCGCCCGTGCGAGCGGGCCCCTCTCGCACCCAATGAGCCTCAGCGAGATCTGGCTATTCCTGCAGCAGGGCGTGCTGTCCGGCCTGGTGACCGGCAGTGTGTACGCCCTGCTGGCCATCGCCATCGTCGCGATCTTCAAGACCACCGACGTGCCCAACTTCGCGCAGGGCGAGATCTTCATGATCGGTGGCTACGTGGCCCTCTGCCTGCTGTTGATCGCCGGCCTGCCGTATGCGGTCGTCATTCCGCTGACCGTGATCACGGTGGCTGCCGGCGCGGCGATCTTCCAGCGCGTCGTCATGGAGCGGGTCACGCATTCGAAGGGCGTGGGTCCGCAACTCGTGATCGCGACCCTCGGCCTGGCTTATACCCTCAAGGGCCTGGTGCGGCAGACCGGACTGGGCGACACGCCGCGCTCGCTGCCTTCGATCGTGCCCAATGACCCGGTGATGATCGGCGACGCCTTCCTTACCAAGCTCGACGTCACGATCTTCATCAGTTCGGTGGTCGCGATGCTGCTGATCTACCTCATGTTCAGCCGCACCCGCATCGGCAAGGCGATGCGCGCGGTCGGCATGAACCCGCGCGCGGCCCAGATCGTGGGCATCCGCCTGTCGCGCATCCGCATGCTGGTCTGGGCAATGTCGGGCGTCATCTCGGCATTGGCGGCGCTGCTGATCACGCCCAAGGTGCTGATCACGCCGGACATCGCGCACATCGCCATCCTGGCCTACGCGGCGGCGATCGTCGGCGGCTTCACGAGCCTGCCCGGCGCCGTGCTGGGCGGGCTGATCATCGGCATCGTCGAGAACCTGGTGGGGCTGTTCATCTCGACCAATGCCATCGTGGTGGCCCCCTTCCTGGCCATCCTGGTCACGCTGATCGTGCGCCCCCAAGGCATCCTGGGCGGCAAGCCGCAAGTCAAGAAAGTATGAAATCCATGACCCGCGACCACTGGGCGCTGCTGGCTGCCGCCCTGATCCTGATCGTGCTGCCGTTCACCGTGTCGGGCTACGTGCTGTACGTCGTGAACCTGCTGATGGTCTTCGTGGTGCTGGCGCTCGGCATGCACGTGGTGATCGGCGAGGCCGGGCAGTTCGCCCTGGCGCATGCCGCCTTCTACGGCATCGGCATCTATACCGCCGGGCTCATCAACGCCGCCTGGCATCCGCCCTTCATCGTGTCCATCCTGGCGGGCGGCCTGCTGTCGGCGGTATTGGGCTTCTTCATCGGCTACCTGGCGCTTCGCATGCGCGACATCTACCTGGCCCTGGCGACCTTCGCCTTCGGCGAGGCCATGCAATGGGTCTTCCTGAGTTGGGAAAACGTCACCGGCGGCTCCAACGGCATGAAGATGCAGCCGGCCGAACTCTTCGGCTACAAGCTGACCAACGACCTGCAGGCCTATCCGTTCGTGATGGTGCTGGCGGCGCTGATGCTGTGGCTGACCGTGGCGTTGGCCCGCTCGCAATACGGCTCGGCGCTGCGGGCGGTGCGCGAGAGCGATGTGGCCGCGATGGCTATGGGGATCAACGTCAAGGCGATGAAGCAGAGCGCCTTCGCGATCTCGGCCGCCTTCGCCGGCATCGCGGGCGGCATGTACACCCTGTTCACCTCATTCATCCATCCCGAAAGCCTGGGCTTCCAGACCACCATCCTGGTGCTGACGATGGTCGTGGTGGGCGGCATGGGGTCGGTGCGCGGCGCGGTGGCCGGCGCGATCGCCTTCGGACTGATCTCCGAGCTGCTGCGTCAGCTGATGTCGGTGCAGGAGATCATCTATGGCCTGATCCTGATGGGCTTCATGATGTTCCGGCCCAAGGGCCTGTTCGCCGACCGCAATCGGCGCCTCGCGCGCCAGGCGGTGAAGGGGGGACAGTCATGAGCAGCAATCCCTTTGTCGAGGTGTCCGGCATCACGGTGCGCTTCGGCGGGCTGGTGGCCGTCAACAGCCTCTCGTTCCAGGTCGAACGCGGCGCCATCCATGCGCTAATCGGACCCAACGGGGCGGGCAAGTCGACCACCTTCAATTGCATCTCGCGCTACTACCAGCCCACGGAAGGGCGGATCCGGATCGACGGCGAGGACGTGACCCACTACGCGCCGACCCGCATGGCGGGCATGGGCGTGGCCCGCAGCTTCCAGAATCTCGAGCTCTTCGGCGACCTCAGCGTCTACGAGAACGTGCTGCTGGGATGCCATTCCCACAGCGCCGGAACGCTCGGGCGGCTGCTGCGCCGGCCCAGTGGCGAGATCCGCGACCTAGTCGACAGCTTGATCGAGCGCGTGGGTCTCACGCACGACCGTCTGACGCGCGCCAAGGAGCTCGATTTCGGACACCAGAAGCTGCTGGAAATTGCGCGCGCACTGGCGTTGAAGCCCAGGCTGCTGCTGCTCGACGAACCTGCCGCGGGCCTGAGAAACCGCGACATCGAGAACCTCGACCGCCTGCTGACCGAGCTTGCGCAGCGCGACGGCATCACCGTGCTGCTGGTCGAGCACGTCATGCAGCTGGTGATGTCGATCTCCAACCGCATCACCGTGATGTCCTTCGGCCAGAAGATCGCCGAGGGCACGCCGAAGGAAATCAGTGAGGACCCGACCGTGATCGAAGCCTACCTCGGCAAGGGAGCGGCGCATGCCTGAGACCACCGTGGCCGAACCCATGCTGACGCTGCGCGGCATCAGTGCCTCCTACGGCGCCATCCAGGCCCTGTCGAACGTGTCGTTGAGCGTGCCGCAGGGCGCCATCGTGGCGCTGCTGGGCAGCAATGGCGCCGGCAAGAGCAGCACCCTCAACGCGATCTCGCGCCTGATCCATCCGAGTGCGGGCGAAGTGACATTCGCCGGCTCGGCCATCCACCGGCTGCCGTCCGACGAGATAGTGCRCCGCGGGCTGGTGCAGGTGCCCGAGGGCCGCGAGGTCTTCAAGGAGATGAGCGTGCGCGAGAACCTCGAGTTGGGCGCCTTCCTGCGCGGGAATCGCCGCGAGATGGCAGAGGATCTCGACAAGGTGTTCGCGATGTTTCCGCGGATGAAGGAGCGCATCGACCAGCGCGCCGCAACGCTGTCCGGCGGCGAGCAGCAGATGCTCGCGATCGGCAGGGCCTTGATGTCGCGCCCGCGCATGATCATGTTCGACGAGCCGTCTATGGGCCTTTCTCCCGTGCTGGTCGAGCAGATCTTCGAGTCGATCCAGCGCCTCAACCGGGAACAGGGCCTGACCATCCTGCTGGTCGAGCAGGACGTGCGGCTGGCCCTGGCCGTCGCCAGCCACGCCTACATCCTCGAGAACGGCGAGATCACGCTCGAGGGGCCGTCCGCCCAGCTCGCCAGCGATCCCGCGGTACGCAAGGCCTACCTCGGCGTTTGAAACACCGCCTTCCACTCCCAGGAGCAATCAAATGGATCTATTGAAAGACAAGCTGGCGCTCGTGACCGGCTCCGGCGGCGGCCTCGGCTCGGCGATCGCGAGCGGCTTCGCCGCGCAGGGTGCGCGCGTCATCGTGGCCGACATCGACCTCGGGCGCGCCGAGGCGACCGCCGCGTCGATCGTCGGCGCCGGCGGCCAGGCCTGGAGCGTTGCCATCGACGTCACGGACCGCGTCGCCGTGCAGGCCTGCGCGACGGCGCTCGAAGAACGCTTCGGTCCGATCGACGTGCTGGTCAACAACGCCGGAATCTCGGGCAAGTCGCGGATCGACGATCCGCAGGCCACGGAGGTCTGGGACCGGCTGATCGAGGTCAACCTGCAGGGGCTCTTCAATGTCACGCACGCCTTCGTCCCGGCCCTGAAGAAGACCCGCGGATGCATCGTCAACCTGTCGTCAATCGTCGCCTTCGTGAGCGGCATCTCGTCGGCCGGCTACGTGGCGTCGAAGGGGGCGGTGCGCTCGCTGACCCAGGTGCTGGCACGCGAGCTGGCGCCGTTCGGCGTCCGCGCCAACGCCGTGGCGCCGGGCCTGATGCTGACCGAGATGGTGGCGCCGCAGCTGGCCGTCCCGGGCGGCACCGACTGGTACATGAAGCGGGTGCCAATGGCGCGCGGCGGCGAGGTCGAGGAGATCGTCGGCCCGGTCGTCTTCCTCTGTTCGCCGATGGCCAGCTACGTCAATGGCGTGGTGCTGCCGGTCGACGGCGGCTTTCTTTCCGCATGACACAGGATCTTTTTCCATGAACAGCAAGAATCCGATTGCCCTGGTCACCGGCGGTGCCGGCGGCATGGGCCTGGCCACCGTCGAGCGCCTGGCGCGCGACGGCTTCTCCGTGGTGATGGTCGATCGCGACGAAGCTCTCGCGCAGCGCGAGACGCAGCGCCTGGCGGGCCTGGGCCTCGATGTGCAGTGCCGGGTGCTCGACCTCACCGACGAGGACGCCGTGCGCGGCCTGGTGCGTTCGCTTCCGCCGGTGCAGGCGCTGGTCAACAACGCGGGCATCTTCGACGAGCGCAAGTTCCTCGAGGTCAGTAATGCGGATTTCCGGCGCGCCTACGAGGTCAACCTGATCGCCGTCGCCACGCTGACGCAAGAGGTCGCGAAGACGATGCCCGACGGCGGCCGCATCGTGAACATCGCGTCGCGGGCCTACCTGGGTGCCAAGAACCATCCGCACTATGTCGCTTCGAAGGCTGCGGTCGTGGGCTACACCCGCGCCAGCGCGATGGAGCTGGCGCCGCGCGGCATCCTCGTCAATGCGATTGCCCCGGGGCTGATTGACACGCCGATCCTGCGCGCGCTCACGCCCGAGCGGCTGCAGGCCCAGCTGGCCCTGCAGCCCACGGGCAAGGCGGGGCGGCCCGAGGACATCGCGCAAGCGGTGTCCTTCCTCGTGTCGCCGCAGACAGGCTTCATCACCGGCCAGGTGCTCTTCGTCGACGGTGGCAAGTCCCTGGGCGGATCCGGGGCATGAATGCACAAGCGTGGGATGCCGAGTACGACGTCGTCGTCATCGGCGCGGGGACCGGTGGCATGGCGGCGGCCCTGACCGCAAGCATCGAGGGCCGGAGCGTGCTCATCGCCGAGAAGACCGACCGCGTCGGCGGATCGACCGCGGTGTCGGGCGGCGCGGTATGGGCGCCGCTCAACGCGCAGGCGGCGAAGCTCGGCCATCCGGACAGCTTCGACAAGGCCTGGACCTACATGCGCAGCACCGTGGGCGACGCTGCGCCGGCCGCGATGCAGCAGGCCTTCCTGCGAAACTGCGCCGGCATGGTCGACTTCTTCGAGCGCAACACCGAAGTGAAGCTCGTTGCGCGCAGCTATTCGCCGGACTACTACCCCGATCGCGAAGGTGCCGCGCTGGGCGGCCGCTCGCTGGATCCCGCGATATTCGACGGCCGCCTGCTGGGCCGGCATTTCAAGGAGCTGCGCGATCCCTTGCCCGAGTTCATGGTGCTCGGCGGCATGATGATCACGATGACCGACGCCAAGTACCTGCTGGCGGTGACCAAGTCGTTCACGGCCTGGCGGGAGGGCATGAAGCTGGTGCTTCGCTACTTCGGCGACCGGCTGCGCGGCTACCACCGGGGCACCCGCCTGGTGCTCGGCAATGCGCTCGCCGCACGGCTCTTCAAGAGCGTCCTGGATCGCGGCATCGACTACTGGCTCGAGGCGCCCTTGCAGCAACTGCTGCGGGCCGACGGCCGCGTGACGGGGGTCGCCTTGCTTCGCGGCGGAAAGGCCGTGCGGGTGCGCGCGCGGCGCGGCGTCGTGGTGGCCACGGGCGGTTTTCCATGGAGCGAGACTCTGCGCAGCGAGTTGTATCCGCAGCCGACCGGGAACTGGTCGATGTCACCGGAAGGCAATCGCGGCGAAGGCATCGCGCTGGCTCGCGACGCCGGCGCGGCCATGGGCAGCGGCCATTCGAACCCGGCGTTCTGGGCGCCGGTGTCGATCCYGGAGCGGCCGGACGGCAGCGTGGTGCGCTATCCGCACCTGGTCTGGGACCGCGCCAAGCCCGGACTTATGGCGGTCAACCAGGCCGGCGAGCGATTCGTCAACGAGTCGACCTCGTATCACGAGTTCGTGCGCGCCATGTACCGCTCGCACGAGACCGTGCCGTCCTTGCCCGTGTACCTGGTCTGCGACCACGACTTCATGGAGAAGTGGGGCATGGGCCTGGCGCTGCCGGGCGGCCGGCCGCGCGAGCACCTGATCCGCGCCGGCTACCTCCACAGGGCACCGACCCTCGGCTCGCTCGGCGAATCGCTGGGCATCGACGGCGCGCGCCTGGAGGCGTCTGCTGCGCGCTTCAATGCCCACGCCGCCGGCGGCAAGGACGAGGACTTCGGCAAGGGCAGCACCGAATACAACCGCTATCTGGGCGACCCCGATCACAAGCCCAACGCCTGCCTGGGGCCGCTGCGGCGCGCGCCGTTCTACGCCGTCAAGGTGGTGGCCGGCGACATCGGAACCGCGGCGGGCATCGCATGCAACGAGAATGCGCAGGCGCTCGACGCCGAAGGCAGGCCGATTCCGGGCCTCTACATGGCGGGCAATGACATGCACTCGGTGATGGGCGGCGAGTACCCGGCGCCCGGCATCACGCTGGGCCCGGCATTGACCTTCGGCTGGATCGCTGGGCGGCACCTCGCCAAGGCGCCTGAACACTCAACGACGGAACCCATCGGCTCATGAAGATCTATTTTTCTCCCTTCTCTCCCTACGTTCGCAAGTGCCTGGTGGTGGCGCACGAGCTCGGCCTCGGCGAGCGCATGCAGCTGCTGCCGTCGAACGCGAACCCGGTCCAGCGCGATCAGGAGATCATCGCCAAGAATCCCCTGGGCAAGGTTCCCACATTCATCACCGAGGACGGCCAGGTCCTCTATGACAGCCGGGTGATCTGTGAGTACCTGGACAGCCTGGCGGGCGGCCGGCTCATTCCCCCGAGCGGCGAGCCGCGCTGGAACGCGCTGACCCTGCAGTCGCTGGCGGACGGCATCCTCGATGGCGCGCTGCTGGCGCGCTACGAGGACGTCGCGCGGCCGGAAGCTTTGCGCTGGCCCGAATGGCGTGCCGCGCAGCTGGACAAGGCCGAGACCTCGCTGGCGCACCTGAACGCGAATCCCGCGCTGCTGGCACCCGGGCGCGTGGACATCGGCACCCTCGCCGTGGCCTGCGCCCTCTGGTACCTCGACCTGCGCTTTGGCGACTTCGACTGGCGCCCGCGGCATGCCGCGGTGGCCGAGTGGTTCGCCGAGTTCTCGAAGCGTCCGTCGCTGCAGGCCAGCTGGTCGCTCTGAACGCGGCACATCGAGCTGCCCGGCGCAGTGGCGCAGCACGCCCGCCCACGACTAGGCGCGCTTGCTCCGACCCAGCGCGCTGGACACCTCGGCCGCCTCTCGGACGAGCAGTGCGCCAAATTCACTGACCTTCGACGTCCCCAGACGCACGCTCGGGCCAAAGATACCGAGTGAAGCCACGACCCTGTCGGAGCCGTCCATGATCGGGGCGGCGATCGCCACGGCGCCCTCGATCAACTCGTCCCTGCTCACCGCGTATCCCTGCCGCCGGACCTTCAGAAGCTCCGCGCGGCATTGCTCGAGGTCGATGTCGAGGCCCTTCGCGTACTCCGCCAGGTCGATCTGCTCTTCTATCTGAGCCAGGATGGACCTTCCACTGGCGCCGAGGACCAGGCGTTCGCGGTAGCCCGCGCCGCGCCGAAAGCTCAGCGGATGCGGACTGGGTATCTCCTTGACACACAAGCGCATCAGGCCTTCAGGCACGAACAGCGCAACGGTCTCCTTCGTCTCTTCCCACACCCGTTTCATCGCCGGTTCGGCGATGTCCGCCAGGTTCAGGCCGGAATTCCACAAGTGAGCCAGTTGCGCGACGGACGGCCCGAGGCGAAAGCGCTGCGGCTCACCTGAGGACGTCACGAAGCCCTTGGCTTCCAGGGTGTGAAGCAAGCGATAGAGCGTCGGACGGCTGAGGTCCACGCGCTTGAGGAGATCGGCAACGCTGAGGCCGTCATCGGCCCCCCGAAACGCCAGCAGGATGTCCAGCGCGCGGTCGACCGCGCGAACGCTCTCGGACGCGCGTTCCTGTATTTGCAATGGTTCGGTCATGTCAATAACCCTAACACCTCTAGGTTTAGTCGCTGCATGGACAGGGAATCCGTACAATGGACAGCATTCTCACAGAGCGGACAGCTCACATCAACCCACCACACAGGAGATTCCCGCGATGAACAAGGAAATGGCAGAGACCCTAACTCGAACGGGCCCCGGAACGCCAATGGGCAACCTGCTGCGCCGCTATTGGGTTCCGATCCTGCAATCCAGCGAGATCGCCGAGCCGGACGGCCCACAGGTCCGGGTCCAGATCCTCGGAGAAAAGCTGATCGCCTTTCGCGACAGCTCCGGCCGCCCCGGGCTCATCGACGAGTTCTGCTCCCATCGCGGCGTATCGCTCTATTTCGGCCGGAACGAGGAAAACGGCTTGCGCTGCGCGTACCACGGTCTGAAGTTCACGGTGACGGGGGAGTGCGTCGACGTTCCGTCAGCACCCCAGGCGTGCAAGCACATGGGCATCACCGCCTATCCGTGCATCGAGCGCGCCGGCATCGTGTGGGCCTACATGGGCCCGAAGGACAAGCAACCGGCGCCGCCGGATGTCGAATGGTGCACGCTGCCCGCGAGCCATGTCTTCGTTTCCAAGCGCCTCCAGGAATCCAACTACCTTCAGGCCATGGAAGGCGGCATCGACACCGCCCATGTGTCCTACGTGCACAGCTTCGAGGTCGAGGACGACCCGATGCATCAGGGCACCAAGGCCAACGAGTACATCAAGGCCGACGGCAACGTCGTGTTCGACATCGAGAAAACCGACTACGGCATGACGATCTACGGCCGCCGCAACGGGGAGCCCGATTCCTACTACTGGCGCATCACGCAATGGCTGTTTCCCTGGTTCACCCTGATCCCGCCGTTCGGCCAGCATTCGCTTGCCGGCCACGTGTGGGTGCCCATCGACGACCACAACTGCTGGGCCTGGAGCATCAACTTCCACCCGCACAAGCCCCTGAGCGACGAAGAACGTCGCGACATGGAGGCCGGCCGGGGCATCCACTGCGAATATGAGCCCGGCAGTTTCCGCACCAAGGCGAACAAGGACAACGACTACCTGATGGACCGCACGGCACAGAAGGAAAAGCGTGCCTACAGCGGCGTGTTCGGCTTCGCGGTGCAGGACTCGTCATTGCAGGAAAGCATGGGTCCAATCCAGAATCACGCGAAGGAAAAGCTGCTTCCGACCGACCGCGCCATCGTGACTGCGCGCCGTTCGCTGTACGAGGCGGTCACGGCGCTGATGCCCGACACCGAGCCGCCGGCCATCAACGCCGCGCAGCAGCGTGCACGCGCCGCGGGTGTCTTGCTTCCGCGCGACCAGAAGCCGCAGGAATGGGCGCAAGAACACCTCGCGGACGGCTCCGATCAGCCCGTCTATTCGGTCTGACACCAGAACATCAGAAGGAAGACAAGATGCCAATGGTATTCACGCGTCGCTCGGCGCTGGCGTTATGCTGCGCCCTGGCCACCGCGTCGGGTCCGGTCATCGCCCAGGAATGGGCGCCAACCAAGGTGGTCCGGATCATCGTGCCGATCGTCGGCGGCACGAACGACGTCGTCGCGCGACTTGTCGCGCCCAAGCTCCAGGAGGCCCTGGGTCAACCGGTCATCGTGGAGAACAAGGGAGGCGCGGGCGGCAACATCGGCGCCAACGAAGTCGCCAAGGCGCCTCCCGATGGGCATACGCTTCTGGTTGGGTTCAACGGCCCCATCGCGATCAACAAGACGCTCTTCAGCAAGCTGCCCTACGACCCGGTCAAGGATCTCGCGCCGATCACGCTGGCGGTGACCTCGCCGCAATTCCTCGCGGTGCATCCGAGCGTGCCGGTCAACAACGTCAAGGATCTGGTTGCGCTGGCGAAGAAGAAGAAGCTGGCTTACGCGTCGGTCTCGATGGGCAGCGCGTCGCACCTGACCATGGAGATGTTCAAGACGGCTGCCGGCATCGACATCACCCACGTGCCCTACAAGGGGTCCGGCCCAGCCGTTGTCGATCTGATCGGTGGCCAGGTCGATGCTGCGTTCCTGGTGCCCGGAAACATCCTGCAGTTCGTCAGGGAAGGCAAGGCCAAGGTCATCGCCACCTCCGGTGACAAGCGCTTCCCGTCGATGCCGCAGGTGCCGACGATGATCGAGCAGGGCTATCCCGACTTCGTCGCCGTGTCGTGGATCGGCTTCCTTGCGCCGGGAGGTACTCCGAAGCCGATCGTCGACCGCTACAACAAGGAGATCGTGAAGATCCTCAACAGCCCGGACGTTCAGTCGCAGCTGCAGAAGATGGAATTCGAAGTTGTCGCAGGAACGCCCGAACAGTTCTCCGACTGGATCAAGACCGAGATCGCGCGCTGGGGCAAGGTCATCAAGGCCACCGGCGCCAAGGCCGATTGAGGAAGCGCCATGAACAGACTTGCAAACAAGGTGGCCCTGATCACGGGCGGCGGCGGCGGCATCGGCGCCGCGACCGCCGGACTCTTCTGCTCGGAGGGGGCCTCGGTGCTGCTGGTCGACGCCAGCCTGGAGGCCCTGCAGAGGACTGCAGTGGCGGTGCGAGAGGGCCATCGAGGCGCTCGGGTCGAGTGCTTCGTGGCGGACGTGTCGGATGCCGGCGGCGCGCAAACGGCGGTGGCGCAGGTCCTTGAGCAATTCGGAAGCCTCGACATCCTGGTGAACAACGCGGCAATGCGCAACTACTCGGCCTTGGCCGATGCCCAGCCACAAGAGTGGGAGTCGGTCGTCGGTGTCAACCTGATCGGCAGCGCCAACTACTGCCGGGTCGCGCTGCCCGCGCTTCGCGCGAGCGGCCGCGGCAGCATTGTCAACGTGTCTTCCTGCTATGCGGTCACTGGCCGCAAGGGCATGGGCCTGTACGACGCCACCAAGGCCGGCATGCTGGCCATGACGCGGACGCTGGCGTTCGAGGAAGCTCCGCATGCGGTGCGAGTCAATGCGATCTGTCCGGGCTCGACGCTGACTGACTTCCACATCGGCAAGGCGCAAGCCGCCGGCAAGACGGTCGAAAAGCTCGCGGGCGAGCGCCAGGACACCTCGCTGCTCGCGCGCTGGGCCGTACCGCAAGAGATTGCGTGGCCGATCCTGTGGCTTGCTTCCGATGAAGCGTCGTTCATCACCGGAACCACCCTGATGGTCGATGGCGGCCTCCACGTGATGTGAGTGGGGGGCACGGAAATGAACGCATCCACCTTGTCCGTGCGGGTCGGCCGCAAGTCCACGGAGGCTGTCGGGATCTGCACCTTCGAACTGGTCGATGCGGCCGGCAAGGCGCTGCCGCCTTTTTCGGCGGGCTCCCATATCGACGTCCGCCTGCCGAACGGCATCACCCGGCAGTATTCATTGTGCAACGACTCAAGTGAAAGCCACCGCTACCTGATCGGCGTGCTGAAAGACCCCGGTTCACGCGGCGGCTCGAAGGCCATGCACGACCTGGTTCACGAAGGCGATCTGCTGGAGATCAGCGCCCCCAGGAATCACTTCGGGTTGGCCCACCATGCCACCCGAAGCCTGTTGCTGGCCGGTGGGATCGGCATCACGCCGATTCTCTGCATGGCCGAGCGGCTGGCGATAGCGGGGTCGGATTTCGAGATGCACTACGCGGCCCGCTCGCGCGATCGCATGGCGTTTCACGATCGCATCCGGTCATCGTCGTTCGCGCGAAGAGCAACCCTTCACTTCGACGACGGTCCGCCCGAGCAGATGCTCGATCTCCAGGCGCTGCTCAGGCAGCCTCGGGACGGCGTACACGTCTACGTGTGCGGTCCCAAGGGCTTCATGGACGCAGTCCTGGGCACGGCCCGGGCACACCACTGGCCCGAGCAACAACTGCACTACGAATTCTTCACGGCCGAGGCGGTGAAGTCGGATTCCGATCGAGGCTTCGAGATCAAGCTGGCGAGTTCCGGGCGCGTCGTCGTCGTGCCCAAGGACAGGACGGTATCCGACATGCTGCGCGAGGCCGGCGTGGAGATACCGACTTCGTGCGAACAGGGCATCTGCGGCACCTGCCTGACGAGGGTGCTGGAAGGCGAGCCAGATCACAAGGACCTCTACCTGTCACCCGCGGAGCAAGCGTCGAACGACCAATTCACCCCATGCTGCTCCCGGTCGAAGTCGCCCTGCCTGGTGCTGGACCTGTAGGGCTTCGAACCGGCCACGACAGCGAGCAGGTGCGGGGCTGCGCCGGTGCGCTACGGGGCATCGCGCGTGTCCCGGCCGTTCCCGACCCAGCCCACGAAGATCTGATAGCCCAGCGCCAGCAGCGTGGCGCCGACGAACATGCCGAGAATGCCCGCCGCGGCCATGCCGCCGAGCGCGCCGATCAGGATGACGGGCATCGGCGCGTCGACCCCGCGGCCGAGCATCAGCGGCTTGAGCACGTTGTCGGCCATGCCGGCGAGGAAGATCAGCACGCTGTAGATGGCGGCCGCGACATTGCTGTGGTCGCCGCTGGTCCAGATGTAGACGATGGCCGGCAGCGTGACGAGCAGCGCCGGCACCTGGGCGATGCCCAGCAAACGACCATCGACAGGACCCGGCCCATGGGACGCCGGCGAGCAGCAGGCCGAGGCCGACCAGGATGGCCTGGATGAAGGCGACGCCGATGACACCCTGGGCCACGGCGCGGATGGTGGCGGTGGAAGGCTTCGCGAACTCCGCGCCCCGTTCCGGACCGATGATGCGCACGAAGATCGCCTGGTTGCCCCGGGCGCGGGCCTGGCCATGGGCCATCACGATGCCGGCGACGATGACGGCGGCAAGGAACATCAGCAACTCGCCGCCGATGCCGGCCACGACGCCGACGGCGGTCTTCGCCAGGTCGCCGATCTTCGGCTGCATGCTCTGCACCAGGCCGGGCAGGTCGTCGTACGCGCGCGACCACAGAGCGTGCAGCCTCTCGCCGATCACCGGCCAGCCGGCAACGCCGTCCCGCAGGGCCGGAATCCGGAGGGAATTGATCTGCACATCCTGGATCAGCCGATGCACCGAATCGCCGAGCGAACTCGTCAGCAGTGCGGTCGGCGCCACGATCTGCACCATGGCCAGCAGCACCAGGACCGTCGCGGCGAGCCCCTGCCGGCCGCCTATCCTGCGGGCCAGCGACTGGTGGATCGGATAAAGCGTGACGGCCAGGATCAGCGCCCAGACCATCAGCGTCAGGAAAGGCGCGAAGACCCGATAACAGAGCATCGCCAGGGCCAGGAGAAGGCCGGCCCGGATCAGCAGATCCAAGAGGCGGGACGAGCCGCGCGCGCGAGCACCTGATCGGACTTGGAATGCAAGGTCATTCGTGGCTCCAATACGGTTGCGGTCCGGCGAGAGGCCGAGTGCTGGTGCCCGGGCTGAGGTCTTGATCGAGATCCCGCAAGCCCCGAGGATACCGCCGGCCCCCGCTCGGCGGGCAGGCCGAGCGGCACCAGGCAGACCAGAATGCGCTTGCCTTTTTGAACCAGCGCGTCCACAGTGATTTGAAACCAACCCGATCGAAGGTCGGCAAGGAGACAAGCATGGAGATCGATGCAACCGAGACCGGGCGCAGGGTCGAACGCCTGGACGAGGTGATTCAACTTGTCCGCACCAAGGTCGCGGGCGATCCTGCGGAGTTGCTCGCTGACTTCGTCCGGCAGTACTTCGGCCAGGTCGACCGTGAAGACCTTGACGAACGCCAGGTGGCAGATCTCTATGGCGCCGCCCTGTCGCATTGGAACTTCGCGCGCAAGCGCGAACCGGGGCGCGCGCGGCTGCGCGTGTTCAACCCGACGATCGCGGAGCACGGCTGGCAGTCGACCCACACCCTGATCGAGATCGTCAACGACGACATGCCTTTCCTCGTCGACTCGGTGACGATGGAGGTCAACCGCCATGGACTCACCCTGCACCTGATCATCCATCCGCTGGTGGCCGTGAAGCGTGATGGCGAAGGCATCCTTCAGGGCCTGGCGGACGATCCTCCGCCGCCCGACGCCTGCCGCGAGTCTTTCATCCACGTCGAGGTCGACCGCGTGGCCGACGCGAGCCGCCTCGCGGCACTGGCTGCCGACCTGACGCGCGTGCTCGGCGATGTGCGGCTGGCGGTGACCGACTGGAAGAAGATGCGGCAGCTCGTGCTGGCCATCGCGCAGGGTCTCGACGAACGGCCGCCGCCGATCCCCCCACAGGAACTCGCCGAGGGACTGGCCTTCCTGCGTTGGCTGGCCGACGATCACTTCACTTTCCTGGGTCACCGCAGCCACGAACTGGAAACGGTTGAGGGCGAAGACGCGCTCCGGCTCGTGCCGGATTCGAGCCTGGGTATCCTGCGTGAGACGGCCAAGGACGCGACTGCCGCCTTCGCCGCGCTGCCGCCGGAGGTGCGCGCACACGCCCGGCGGCCGGAACTGCTGGTGGTCACCAAGTCGACCTCTCGCTCCACCGTGCACCGGCCCGGCTACCTGGACTACGTCGGCGTCAAGCGCTTTGATGCCGATGGCCGGGTCTGCGGCGAGGACCGTTTCCTCGGCCTCTTCACCTCCACGGCCTACAGCGCCAACCCGAGCGAGATTCCGCTGCTGCGGCGAAAGGTGGCCGACGTGGTCGGGCGCGCCAGTTTGGCGAGCGGCAGCCACTCGGGCAAGGCGCTCGTCAATATCCTCGAGACCTACCCGCGCGACGAGCTGTTCCAGACCCACGCCGATGACCTGCTGCGCACGGCCATGGGCATCCTCCACCTGGGCGAGCGCCAGCGCTTTCGCCTGTTCGTGCGGCGCGACCTGTTCGAGCGTTTCCTCGCCTGCATGATCTACGCGCCGCGCGAGAACTACACGACCGAGCTGCGCCAAAAGTGGCAATTGATCCTCATGGAAGCCTTCAACGGCACCAGTTCCGAGTTCAACGTTCAACTCTCGGAGTCGGTGCTGGCACGCATCCAGCTCGTCGTCCGCACCAAGCCCGGCAGCATCCCGCCCTTCGATGTGCGCGAACTCGAGCAGCGCCTGGCCGCCGCGGCCCGGCGCTGGGACGACGACTTGAAGTCGGCGCTGACCGAGGCGACCGGCGAAGCGCGCGGCAGCGAATTGCTGCGCCGGTTCGGTGGCGCATTCCCGGCCGGCTACCGCGACGAATTCCCGGCGCGGGCCGCGGTGCACGACATCGAACTGATGGAGCGCTTGACCGACGCGCAGCCGCTCGGCATGAACCTTTACCGGCCGCTCGAGGCACCGCCCGGCACCTTGCGTTTCAAGGTGCTGAAGCGCGGCGGGCCGCTCGTCCTGTCGGCCAGCCTGCCGATGCTCGAGCACTTGGGGATGAAGGTGCTCGACGAGCACCCGCACCGGCTGGCACTGCAGGGCGCGGCGCCGATCTGGGTCCATGACTTCGGGTTGCAGAGCGTGCTCGGCGCCGCCGATGCCGACATCGAGGTCGACGCGCTGCGGCCGGTGTTCGAGGAAGCCTTCGCTGCCGTTTCTTCCGGCGCGGTCGAGAACGACGACTTCAATCGCCTGGTGCTCGTAGCGGGTCTGCCGGCGCACGAGATCGTCGTGTTGCGCGCCTACGCGAAGTACATGCGGCAGATCGGATTCGCGCTGTCGCTGTCGTTCATCGAGGGCTCGCTCGCGGCGAACGGGCGAATCGCACGCGCGCTGGTCGAACTGTTCAGGCTGCGCTTCGATCCCGCGCAGCCGGCCGGCACGGAAGGTGCTGCCGGCGAGAAGGTGCGCGAGATCGAGACCGCGCTCGAGGACGTGGACAACCTGTCGGAAGACCGGGTGCTGCGGCAATTCCTTGCGCTGATCCTGGCCACCACGCGGACAAACTTCTGGCGCCGGGATGCGGCGGACAAGCGGCGCAGCTTCCTGTCTTTCAAGTTCGATTCGGCGAAGGTGCCCGACCTGCCGGCGCCGAAGCCGATGTTCGAGATCTTCGTCTACTCGACACGCTTCGAAGGCGTGCATCTGCGCGGCGGCCGAGTGGCGCGCGGCGGGCTGCGCTGGTCCGACCGGCTGGAAGACTTTCGCACCGAGGTGCTGGGCCTCGTGAAGGCGCAAATGGTCAAGAACACCGTGATCGTGCCGGTGGGCTCGAAGGGCGGCTTCGTGCTCAAGCTCGCACCCCCGCCGAGCGATCGCGATGCCTACCTGCGCGAAGGCGTGGCCTGCTACCAGGACTACCTGCGCGGCCTGCTCGACATCACGGACAACAGGGTCGGCGAGGCGCTCGTGCCGCCGCCCCAGGTCAAGCGCCATGACGGCGACGACCCGTACCTGGTGGTTGCGGCCGACAAGGGAACGGCCACGTTCAGCGACTATGCCAACGGCATCAGCAAGGAATACGGCTTCTGGCTCGGCGACGCGTTCGCCTCCGGCGGCTCGGTGGGCTATGACCACAAGGTCATGGGGATCACGGCGCGCGGCGCCTGGGAATCGGTGAAGCGACATTTCCGCGAGATGGGCATCGACACCCAGACGACCGACTTCACGGTCGCCGGCATCGGCGACATGTCAGGCGACGTGTTCGGCAACGGCATGCTGCTGTCGAGGCACATCCGGCTCGTGGCGGCTTTCGACCATCGTCACATCTTTCTCGATCCGAGCCCCGATGTATCCAGGAGCTTCGCCGAGCGCGAGCGTCTGTTCAAGCTGCCGCGGTCGTCGTGGGCGGACTACGACGCGACGCTGATCTCCGAGGGCGGCGGGATCCATGCGCGCAGCGCCAAGTCGATCCCGCTCACACCCCAGGTGAAGCAGGTGCTGGGCCTCGATGCCGATGCGCTCGCACCGACCGATCTGGTCAACGCCATCCTCAAGGCCCCGGTCGACCTGATCTACAACGGCGGCATCGGCACCTACGTGAAGGCGGCGAGCGAGAGCCACGCGCAGGTGGGCGACCGCGCCAACGACGCCTTGCGCGTGAACGGCAGGGAGCTGCGCTGCAAGGTCTTCGCCGAAGGCGGCAACCTCGGCTGCACGCAACTGGGCCGAATCGAGTTCGCGCTGGCGGGCGGGCGCATCAACACCGACGCGATCGACAATTCGGCCGGGGTGGACACCTCCGATCACGAGGTCAACATCAAGATCCTGGTCGGCCTGCCCATCGCAGAAGGCGAGCTCACCGAGAAGCAGCGCAACGCGCTGTTGCCGGAGATGACCGACGACGTGGCCGCGCTGGTGCTGCGCGACAACGTCTTCCAGACGCAAGTGCTGTCGGTCACCGGGCGCATCGCGCCGCAGTTGCTCGATGCGCAGACCCGCTTCATGCAGTACCTCGAGAAAGCCGGGCGCCTGAACCGCGCGATCGAGTACCTGCCGTCCGACGAAGAGCTGGCCGAGCGGCGCGCCAAGGGCCAGGGACTGACCAGCCCCGAGCGCGCCGTCGTGCTCGCCTACAGCAAGATCTGGCTCTACGACGAACTGCTGGCCTCGCCGCTGCCGGACGACCCCTGGGTCGCGACCGCGCTCGAGCGCTATTTTCCGTCGCTGCTCAAAGACAGGTTCGCGGCCTACATGCCCAAGCATCCGCTGCGGCGCGAGATCATCGCCACCCACGTGACCAACAGCATGATCAACCGCGTCGGCAGCACCTTCGTGCACCGCCTGGTCGAGACCACCGGCGCCCGCGCGTTCGAGATCGTGCGCGCCTACCTGATGAGCCGCGAGATCTTCGGCATGGTGCCGCTGTGGCTGGCCATCGAGGCGCTCGACAACCGCGTCGACGATGCGGTGCAGTCGAACCTGCTCATCGACACCAGCCGGCAGCTGGAACGCGGCACCAAGTGGTTCCTGCGCTCACGGCGCCTGAAGGAGGACATGGCGGCGACCATCGAGCACTTCACGCCGAACGTCGACGCGCTGTCGGCGCGGCTGACCGAACTGCTGGACGCCGATGAGCGCGCACGCGTCGATGCGGCGGGAGCTCACTACGTGGCCGGCGGCGTGCCGCGCGAACTGGCCGAGCGTGTCGTGACCTTCGATTCCTTGTACGCCACGCTCGACATCGCGGAAATCGCGGGCACTGCCAGGTGGCCGGTCGCCGTGGTTGCGGCGATCTACTTCGACCTCGCCAACCGGCTCGGCATGCCGTGGCTGCGCGACCGGATCGCGGCATTGCCGGGCGACCAGCATTGGCAAATGCTCGCCAAGGGCGCGATGCTCGACGACCTGTCGGGCCTGCAGCGCGCGATCACCGGCGCGGTGCTTGCGGGGGGCGGTCAGACCGAAGCGCCGGCCGCGCTGGTCGAGACGTGGCAGGCCGCCAATGGCCGGGCGCTCGAGCGTGCCGCGCAACTGATGGGGGAACTGCGTGCCGTGGCAGTGCCCGACGCCGCGATGCTGTCGGTCGCGCTGCGGGAGTTGCGGGCCTTGGGCTAACCAGTCGGGCTAGTCAAGTCGATGACGTCGTGGTCAGGGTCGTTCGCGCAACGCGGCGCGGCAGTGCCCCTGTGGTGGCAGCATCCCAATTTGCCCGGTCACTCGAAGTGACCGCACGGCTGCTTCGAACCTGGCGGAGGCCCATCATGGCGAGACTGGTAATGCGTACGCGCAGCAAGCCCTATCCGGTGACTGTTGGCGACGAGACGAAGTACATCTGCGGCTGTGGCCTGTCGGCGACCCAGCCTTTCTGCGACGGCACGCACAAGCAGACGCGCGACGAGCCGGAGGGGAGGCTGTGCTGGTACGACGCCGACGTGGGTCGAAACGAATTCGCGGACACGTTCCCCAACATCCGCACGCCGAGCGAATAGGCGCGATAGCCTTTGTCATCAAACCGCCCAAGGGAGACCAGCCCTTCGCTGCCCCTAGGCGACCATGATGTCTAGCCGCGCTGCAATCGATACAGCGCGTCGCGGTAGATCCGGTAGACCGGCTCGATGCTGTCGAGCGCGATGCGCTCGTTGGCCGCGTGGATGTTCTCGCCGCGCAAGCCGAAGCCGCACAGCGCCGGCACGCCCAAGCCATGGAGGTAGTTGCCAATGTTCGACGGCCCGGCCACCGTGGTCGGCAGTTCGGCGCCCAGCTCGGCGCGGCCCGCCTCCCGCAAGGCCGCGACCATCGGGTTCGTGTCGGGCACGCGGTAGGCCGGCCAGCCGGCGGCCCATTCGATCTCGGTCGCCGTCGCGCCGGCCGCGTCCTGCCGATCGACCGTGCGCTGCACCAGCTGGCGCGCCTGGGCGTCGGCGAAGCCGGGCGTGAGCCGCAGGTCCACCCGCAGTTCGCAGCGGTCGGGCACCTGGCTGTAGCCGCCGTCCCCGGCCTGGATGCCGGTCAGCGTCAACTGGGGCCCGAGGCCGAAGGCCGGGTCGGCCCGGGGCAGCGGCGCGCCCTCCAGTGCCTGCGCTAGCGCCGTGGCACGCGTGATCGCGTTGAGGCCGCGCCGGCGCGTGGCGCCGGAATGGGCGGCGACGCCGTGCACCGTGAGGCGCGCGCGCAGGAACCCGCGCCCGCCGGTGACGATCCGCTCCATGCCCGGGTAGCCGATGATGACGCCGTCGGGCTTCGGCCCGGGCCCGCCGACCGGCGGGTGATTGAAGAAGGCCCGCGCGCCGCCGAAGCGCCCGGAATGCTCGTCGAGGTCGAACAGCACGCCGAGCCGGCCGGCGAAGCGGTCCCGCGCCTGGGCGAAGTCCTGCAGCAGGTGGGCGAACAGGGCCGCGCCGCCCTTGGAGTCGGCGCTGCCGCGCCCGTGGAGCCAGCCGTCCTCGATCCTCGGTTCGGTCGGCGAGCCTTTCCAGGTCGTGGCGCCGCCGAAGCCCGCGGTGTCGAGCGTGGCGTCGAGCACGGTCCATGGGCCGCCCGGCTGGGCGCCGACCACCTCCGCATAGAGGCCGAGCGCCTCGCTGCCGGCACCGCACAGCCGGCGGAAGGCCAGGCCGCGGGCGGCGAGCCAATCTTCCATGCAGCGCATCACCGGTGCCGGGGCATCGATGCCGGCGCGGCTCGGCGTGCGCACCAGCGACTGCAGCAGCGCCACGATCGAGTCGAAGGGAACGTTGGGGCCTGGCACGCGCGGCGAGGGTGTGAGCTCGGATCGCATGGCGGCAAGGTACCACGGTGAGTCCCCGGGGCGGCTGGATGGCCGGGGGAAATGCCGCGTTGAGAATCGGCGGGGACGTCGCACAATCGGGCGCGAGGCGATGGGCCGAGACAAGGAGCATGCATGGCAACGCTGGCACTGTGGGACACCGCGATCGCGAGTCTGGCGTCGTCGATCTCGACCCCGGCCGGCGTCGTCGCCGTCTGCTCGGCGGCTGTGGCGGGGGCGCTGGTGGTGGTCAGCTCGTTCGTCAAGACCATGATCCCGCTGCGCTGCCTGGCGGTGGGCGGCAACCTCGGCTTCCTGGTCTACGGGGCCCTCCATCCGTCATTGATCATGATGCTGCTGCACGGGGCGCTGCTGCCGATCAACGTCTGGCGCACCGCGGAAATGGTCCGGCTCACGCGCCGCGTGACGGCCGCGGCGGCCCAGAACGACCTGTCCGGCGTCTGGCTCAGGCCCTATATGCGAAGCCGGAGGATGAAGGCCGGCCGCGTGCTTTTCCACAAGGGCGACACGGCCCGCCATCTGTACTTCCTGGCCTCCGGGCGGATCGAGTTCGTCGAGATCGGCGAGATGATGGAGGCCGGCCGCCTGTTCGGTGAGATCGCCTTCTTCGCCCCCGACAAGCGTCGTACGCTGACGGCGCGCTGCGCGACCGATTGCACCGTGCTGCGCATCGATGAGAGCACCTTCAAGCAGCTCTACTTCCAGAATCCGGCCTTCGGCTTCCAGGTCGTCAACCTGGTGACTTCGCGCCTGATCGCTGACCGCCAGCGGCTCGAATCGCTGATGGCGTCGAGCCGGCCGGCGCCGCTCAGCGGTTAAAGGGCACGTTCAGACCGGCGCCGGGCCGGCCTCTCAAGCGACGCAGGCGCGCGCCGCGTCGAGAATCATGTCCTCGGAGGGCAGCTTGCCGATGCCGGCCAGCCCCTCGCGGGCGCATTCGATGTCGTGCCAGCGCACGATGCCGTCGCGGTCGATCATGAACAGGGCCTTCAGCTGCGGCCATTGCCGGTCGACGTCGCCCAGGTCGGTGGGCGTGCAGACATAGCCGTCGAGTTTTTCGATGGCCTTGGCGGCCTCCGGGATCGGCAGCGGTTCTGGCAACTCGCCGGTGGGGTTGACGCGGGTTTCCTGCAGTGCCTGCATCAGGGCGGACGTCGGCTCGGGTTTGGGTACCCGGTAGGCGCGGTGCGTCGACAGGGCGGGGTCGGAGGCCAGCCGCAGCGGGGTCGGCCTGAACTTGAAGTAGAGCCGGGCGTTTTCGGGATCGGTGGCCACCACCACCAGGCTCTCGATGCCGAGTGACTTCAGCTTGACCTCGAACTTGCCGAGTTGTACCAGCTGGCGGCGGCAGAACGGGCACCAGAGGCCGACCATCAGCGAGAGCAGCAGGGGGGTGCGGCCTCGGTAGTCGGCCAGTGACACCGTGCCCGGGCCGGCCACCGTCGGGAGCGCGAAGTCGGGGGCGGCCTCGCCGGGTGCCACGGGGGGAATCATCGCGGAGGTCATGTCAGAGACTCCTTCCGGCAGGTTCAGCAGAGGAACGGTAGCACCATCAGGGCGTCGGGCTCGAGTCCGGCGCGCTCGCAGACAGTCTGTGCCTTGGCCAGGTAGGCCTCGGCCTGCGCCATGCGCCCGGCGTCGAGGTGCAACGTCGCCAATCCATCGTAGCAGGGAAAGAGCAGCTGGGGCTCGTCGATTTGCTCGGCCAATTGCAACGCCTCGTTGTAGGAGGCGAAAGCCCGCGCGTGGTCGCCGTGGCACTGGTAGATCTGGCCCAGCACGATCAGCGGTACGGCTAGGTGATCGAGCAGACCGAGCCGACGGTCGAGGCTGGCGGCAGCGCGCGCGGCCTCGATGCCTTCTTCTTCGCAGCGGTTGGTCAGGGCGCAGTAAGCCACCGCGAGATTGGCATAGAGGCGCGACTGGAAGCCGAGGTCGCCGACCTTTCGCGCGGTCTCGAGACCCCGCAGGCAAGTCTCGATGCTGCGCTGCGGATCGAGCGTCGCATACAGCACCCCGAGGTTGGTGTAGCCGCGGCACGCCGCCTGTAGCATCTGGTGCGCCTCGGCGTGGGCGACGCTGCTTTCGATCTGCGCCACGGCCTCGGCGGGACGGCCCAGGCGCGCCAGCGCGACGCCAAGCGTGTTGCAGGCTTCGGCACGCACGACGGTGGCTTCGCGGCCCCGTTCCGGCGTGTCGGCCGGCAGCTCGGCCAGTGCGCGCTCCGCCAGCGCCAGGGCGGCGGTGCTGTCGCCGGCTCGAAAGGCGAGCCGGCCCATCTCCTGGAACAGGTGGGCGCGCTCGATCGGGTCGCCGTGCTCGCCCAACTGCGCCAGGCCGGCGCTGAAGCAGGCGCCGGCGCGTTCGCGCTCGCCGGCCTCCCAATGCAGGCCGCCGGTCTTGCGCAGGGCACGTGCGGCCCGCACCGGCTCGCGCCGCTGTTCGGCGGCGCGCTGCACGAGTTCGTATTGCGCCAGTGCTTCGGCGCGGCGCCCCTGCAGCCCGTACAGGTCGGCGAGCCGCTCGCGGGCGTCGAGCACCAGGGACTCGACGCCGGATGCGGCGGCTGGCGTCTCCGCAGGCTCGTCGGCCAGCGTCTGCAGTGCGCGCTCGTAGTGGCGGATCGCGTCGTCGTTGGCGTAGACGGCCCGTGCCCGGTCGCCGGCGGCCAGCAGGTAGCGGGCGCCGCGCGCCTTGTCGGGCGACAGGCTCCAGTGGTGGCCGAGTGCTTCGAGCTCGGCCAGGCGAAGCGGGCCGCGGGCCTCGCCATCGGTCGGCGCGTCGCGCTCCACCGCGAGCGATTCTTCGAGGGCGCGGCCGGCGCGCCGATGCAGCTCGGTGCGTCGGGCCAGCAGCAGGTTCTGGTAGGCGACTTCGTGCAGCAGGGCGTGGGTGAAGCGCCAGCGGGGCACGCTCGCCGGCTGGACCCGGATCAGGTCGGCCGCCGCGAGCCGTCCCAGTGCCGCCTCGGTCGACGGCGGGTCGCTGGCGATGCGCTGCAGCAGAGCGGCATCGAAGTCGGCGCCCAGCACGGCCGCCTCCTGCAGCATCCGGCGGTCTTCGGCGTCCAGTCGGTCGATGCGCGACAGCAGCAGGCCGTAGAGGGTCGGCGGCACGTCCACCGCTTCGCGCGTGCCCTCGCAGATCCAGCGCTCGCCCCGGCGCACCAGCAGGCCGCCACCGGCCAGGCTGCGGACGATCTCCTCGACGAACAGGGGATTGCCGCCGGCGCGTGCCGCCACCAGCTCGCGCACCGGGGCCAGGCCGTCGTCGGCCGCGGCGCCCAGCAGGTGGCTCACCAGCACACCGGCATCCTGCTCGCTCAGCGGCCCCAGCTCGACGATCGAATGCTCGGCCCGCGCGGGCTGCAGCGCCCGGGCGTCGGGGCGTTGCGCGGCCAGCAGCATCAGGGGCCGGTCGGCCAGCTGATCGATCACCTCGCGCAGCAGGTCGACCGAAGCCGCATCGGCCCATTGCATGTCGTCGATCACGATCAATACCGGCTGGCGCACCAGCCGGCGCTCGAGCAGTGCACGGGCCGCCAGGGTGATCTGGCGCTGCAACTGTTCGGGCTCGATGTCGCGCGGCCGGGCTTCCTCGATGCCGAGCAGGTGGTTCACCACCCGTGCGACCGCGTCGACCTCGTCGGCGCCAGCACCGAGGGCCTGGAGGCCCTGGTGGAGCTTGCGCCGCGCGACTTCCAGCGAGTCGTCGGCGTCGACCTGGTAGACCTCGCGGAACAGGGCGCCGAAGGTGCCGTAGGTCGGCTCGCCGTGCGAGGAGCAGGTGGTGCGGCGCACCCCGGTGGCGGCCAGCCGGCCATCGCCTTTCATGCGCGCGAACAGTTCGGCCAGCAGGCGCGACTTGCCGGTGCCGGCCTCGCCGATCACGCTGACCAGTTGGGCCCGACCCGCCTGCATGCGGTCGAATGCGGCAAGCAGGCGGTCGATCGCCTCGTCACGACCGACCAGCGGCGCCGTCAACCCGAGTTCGGCGAGGCCGCGCGCGGAGACCGCGTCGGTGCGCGCGCCGCGCAGCGCATGCGCCCGCATCGGCTGCGCCTTGCCGCGCAGCGCCAGTTCGTTGGCCGGCTCGAATTCGAAGCGGTGCCGCACCATCGACCAGGTGGCCTCCGACACCAGCACCGTGCCCGGCTGGGCGGCCGTGAGCAGCCGCGAGGCCGTGTTGACCGTGTCGCCGGTGACCGCATAGGCCCCGCCGGAACCACTGCCCAGGCTGCCGGCGACCACCGGGCCGCTGTGGACGCCGATGTGCAGCGTCACCGGACGGCCGAGCCGGGCCGCCCATTGCAGGCTCAGGCGGTCGACGCGCTGCATCATGTCCTGGGCCGCCTCCAGCGCCCGCACGGGATCGTCCTCGTGCGCGCGCGGAGCACCGAACACCGCCATCACGGCATCGCCGACGAACTTCTCCACGAATCCGTCGCAGCGTGCGATGGCCTGCGCCATCGACTCGAACAGGGCGTTCTGGAAGGCGCGCACGGTCTCGGGGTCGAGCTCCTCGGCCAGCGCCGTGAAGCCGGTCAGGTCGGCGAACAGCACCGTGACTTGCCGCCGGTCGGCCGCGGGCTCGGCGACAGCGACAGCGACGGAGACGGGGACGGGGACGGGGACGGGGACGGGGACGGGGACGGGGACGGGCTCGTCCGGGCGAGGGCCTTCCAGCCGGCGGCCGCAGCGCTGGCAGAAGGAAGAGGAGGGCAGCACTTCGGCGCCGCAGCCTGCACAAGTCATGGTCATGGCGAGTCCCGAGCCTGGATGCTGCGCCAGTTCGGGCGCGCGCGCCACCCGGGGCGCCCCCGGGCACTCGGCGCGATCGGGAAAATCCGCGATGATCCCGTCAACCGCCATGGAATTCCTCAAGTTCATTCGCTCGCTCGAAGAACTTCTTTATGAAGTGATGACGTGGCTGCTGTTCTATCCCCGCACGCTGTGGCGCGTGCTGCGGCATCCGCTCAGGCTGGCGGCGCAGGCGGAGGCCGAGATGAGCGAGAAGGAAGAGGACCAGTTCATCGACCTGGTCAGTCCGCCGCTGTTCCTGATGTTGTCGATACTGCTGGCCCATGCCCTCGAGATCGGCCTGCACGCCAACCTCGCGTCCTTCACCTCGGAGATGGCCAAGGAGGTGCTGTCCTCCGACACCAACCTATTGATCTTTCGCGCCGTCACCTTCAGTCTCTTTCCGCTCATGATGGCCACCGGACTGCTTCGACGGCAGAAGCGCGAGATCGATCGCAAGACGCTGCGGCGGCCGTTCTTCCTGCAGTGCTTCATTGCCTCGCCCTTCGTGGTGGCGCTGTCGGTGGCGTCGGTGTTCGCCCGGCTCGGCTTCCCGGCCGTGGCCACCGCGATGACCGGCAGCGCGGTCGTCTGGTACCTCGGCGTCGAGACGGAATGGTTTCGCACCCGCCTCGGCATGGGGCGGCTGCGGGCCTTCGGCATCGCGATCAAGCTGGCCTCGATCGCGTTCCTGCTGGCCTTCGGCATCGCCTTCCTGCTGCTGGGACCGGCGCCGTCCTGAAGCAGGCGTCCATGTCGCCGATGCCCATGAGTCTATAAAGTCCGCACATGACCTCTCATCGCGACATCGAGACCTTTGCGGACATGCTGGGAAGCCAGGGCCCGGAAGCTGCCCTGGCCTACCTAAACGTGGCGGTGCCGCATCGCTACTCGGCCGTCTACCTTGTCGAAGGCGGCATGCTTCACAACATCTTCCTGCACGACAAGAAGCACGAGGCGCGGCCGGAGTTCCTCGCGGTCGTGCCTTTCGAAGTCAGCTTCTGCCAGTTCGTCCTGCGCGACGGCGCGTTCCGGACTGACGATTCGGGCACCGACTCCCGGCTCGACGGACATCCGTACCAGGGCGTGATGGTCAGCTACCACGGCGTRCCACTGACCGACGCTTCCGGCGGCCTGATCGGCACGCTGTGCCATTTCGATGTCGTCGCGCATGGGCTGGCCGACGAGGAGTTCGAACTGCTCCAGCGTGCGGCGCGGATTCTCCCCGCCTACCTGCCCAGGGCCAGCGCCTGAGCAAGACGGACTGAAGCCGCCGCGGTGAAGGCGGGTCAGGCTCCTTCTTGATTTGCGTCAAGTCGTGCCGCGGTGGCGCGATTCAAACTGAGCGGCGCCCCAAAGCAAGATCGACGGAGCAGAACCACCGTGTCGCATACGCTGATCGTCCTACCCGATGACACGGCCAGGCCCATCATCGATGCCATCGAGGGCGCCAGGGATTCGCTGAGCATCCGCATGTTCCTGTTCACCGACCCGACGCTGATCGACGCGGTGATTGCCGCCCACCGGCGCGGCGTCAAGGTCCGGGTGATGCTCAACCCGGCACGCCGCAGCGCGAATCCGAGAACGAGGAAGCCCGCAAGCTGCTCGTCGATGCGGGCGTCGGCGTGCGCGACAGCAGTCCGGCTTTCGCCCTGACGCACCAGAAGTCGATGGTCGTCGACGACAAGATCGGCTTCGTGGAGTCGCTGAACTGGGAGCCGAAGGACCTGACCCAGACGCGCGACTACGCGATCGTCACCACGCATGGACACGAGGTGGACGAGATGGTGGGGTGCTTCGATGCGGACTGGGACCAGAAGGAGTTCAAGCCGCGGCCGGATTCGCCCCTGATCTGGTGCCCCAACAACGGCCGCCAGCGAATGGCGGACTTCATCGACGCCACCCACAAGACGCTCTGGCTGCAGAATGAGCGCTACCAGGACCAGGTCATCATCGAACGGGTGACCTGCGGCGTGAAGGTTCACATCCTCGCCAAGCCTCCGCATTTGCTCAAACCCGACAAGCTGATCGAAGGCGCGGGCGGACTGCGCATCCTGCAGGACGTGGGCGCCAAGATACGCACGCTGAAGCACCTGAAGCTGCATGCCAAGATGCTGCTCGCGGACAGCGAGCGGGCGATCGTCGGCTCGATCAACATCGCGCCAGGAAGCTTCGACTCGCGGCGCGAACTCGCCATCTATACCGAGGACCCCGTGGTCGCCAAGCGGCTCGAGAAGGTGGCGCAGCACGACTGGGACTTGTCTCACCCGCTCGATCTCAGCGACGCGGCGCTGCTGGCCGACCTGAAGAAGCGCGAGGGCCTCGACCCGTCGAAGCTCGCGCTGTACGAGGACAGCGAGCACTGGGGCTACCACCACAAGGACCACCACGGCAAGCATGGCGGGAAGCGCCAGGCCAGCGATGCCGGCGCTGGGTGACCGGCAGAGCCGGTGCCTGCGGGCCGAGGCTCTCGGGTCGACGTCGCGAAGCTAGAATCCCGCGGCTGCCCGGTGAGTTGGAGCATGGCTGAATCATCGGATTCGTACCGGGCAGCGTGCCTTCCTGCCTCCGCAGGCTTCGAGAGGAAAACTTGTCGTGACCCGTGGTTCCGTCGACGTCGACGACGACCTGCTGCTCAAGGTCTCGCCCCCACGGGTACCCCGCCATCTTGTATCGCGTGCGCGGCTGCTGTCGACCGAGGCCGCGATTCGGGATCTCCCCGCCATCCTGGTTCAAGCCCCGGCAGGCTTCGGCAAGACTTCCTTGCTGGCGCAGTGGCGGCTCGAGCACCTGTCGCATGGCGCCGTGGTCGCCTGGCTTTCGGCCCAGCCGCAGGACRACCCTCAGCGTCTGGCCCAGGCCCTCGCCCTGTCGGTCCGGCGCGGTGCCGGGCGCTCGACTTTCGGCCACACGCTGCTCGAAGCCGTCGGTCCCGGCGGTCTCGAGGGCATCACGGTCTGGCTGGCCGAGCTGGCCCAGTCGGCGCTCGATGTGGTGCTGGTCGTCGACGAGGCCGATCGCCTGCCGACGGCGTCGCGCGAAGCCCTCGGCTACCTGTTGCGCAATGCGCCGCCGAATCTGCGAGTGATCGTCGCGGCGCGCCCCGATTGCCGGCTGGATATCGACGATCTGATCGCCTACGGGCAATGCGTCGTGATCGGGCCGCCGGCGCTTCGATTCCGGCTCGACGAAACCATGGAGCTGGTGCGCGGCCGCCTGGGTGCACGCGTCGACAACGAYACCGCCGCCCGCCTGCATCAGTTGACGGAGGGGTGGCCGCTCGGCCTTCAGCTGGCACTGACAATCATTTCCCGCGGCATCGATGCGCGCGCCGACGTGGCCAGGATGGCCGTGCCCGACGGCGAGCTGCATGACCATTTCGTCAAGCTGCTGCTGGCCAATCTCGATCCCGGCGACAGCGACTTCCTGGTTCGCATCGCCATCCTGGACCACCTGCATCCGGACCTGTGCCGCGCGGTCACGGACTGCGACGACGCGACCGAGCGGCTGGCACGCCTGAGCCGGGACACGCCGGTCTTCGCCGCCGCCGAACGCGGCGACTGGCTGCGCATGCACACCCTCGCGCGCGACGTCCTGCGCCAGCGATTCCTGGCCTTGACGACACAACAGCAGGCCCAGGCGCATGGACGCGCGGCGGAATGGCTGGCCGAGCATGGATTGCTCGAATACGCGGCGCGGCACGCGCTGACCGCGGGCGAGCACCAGAAGGCCTATGGGCTGGCGGAGCGCAGTCTCTACGAATCCATCATGAGGCACGGCCGGCAGGGGGCGGTGCTGGAATGGCTGGCGCAGCTTCCCGTCGACGAACTGGACCGGCGGCCTCGGTTGCTGTTGGCCGGCGCCTGGACGCTGGCGGTCAGCGAACGCCACGAGGAAGCCGGGCGCCTGGTGGCACGCATCCTGGCGCAGCCCCAGGTCAGCGAAGAACTTCGCTGCGAATGCGCCTTGATCCTCGGCGGCGCGGCGGTGTTCGCGGACGACCCGGACCGCTTCGCGGAACTTCATGATCCGTGGGCCCAGGCCGCACCGCTGCGCGATCCGATGCTCCTGCAGGTCCATGCCAACCGCACGGCGTACCGGGCCCTGCTCGAAGGGGAGCCGGCGCTGGCGCGCCTGCGCGAGCAACAGGCGCCCCGCGGGGATTTCGGCCGTGACGTCGGCTACACCCGGCGCTGGGGCGAGTTCATCGTCGCGCTCAGCTATCTGTGGGAAGGTCAGGCCCTGCTCGCCGACAGCCTCTTGCGGCCGGCCGTGGCGAGCGCGGAGGCCGACCTGGGGCGGCGAAACGGATTCAGCTGCATGCTGGCGGCGCTGCTCGCCGCGACCGCCTGGGAATGCGATCGTCCCGACGATTCGACGGCGCTGCTGGCCGATCGGCTCGACATTCTCGAGCACAGCGGCGTGCCGGAATCCCTGTTGCTCGCCTATCGGACGATGGCGCGGATCGCTGCCGCCCAGGGTGCCGAGAACCGCGCGCTCGAGCTTCTCGGCGCCCTGGACGCCGCCGCGCTGGCCCGCGGGCTGCCGCGCCTGCGCATCGCCAGCCTGGCCGAACAGGTGCGGATGCATGCCGGACGATACCGTTCGCGCAGCTGCCGCGAACTCTGCGAGCGGATCGACGCCCTGCTTGACAGCGACGCATTGCCCCAAGGGCCTCTGTGGCGGCGCAGCGTGGGCGTCCTGCGGGAAGTCGCCCATGGCTATGCGGCGATCGCCGACAAGGACTGGCGCGGCGCGCTGGGGCCGCTGGCGCGCGCCGACGAACTGGCGCGGACGCTGAAGCAGGGCCGCTTGCACATCGAACTCCTCGGCCTGTACGCGTTCGCGCTGGACCAGTGCGGCGAGGAGTCTCAGACCCGGTTGCGGGAAGCGGTGGACCTGGCGGATACCTATGGCCTTCGGCGGGTGTTCGCCGACGCCCATCCGGACCTGGGGGACTGGGTGCGCAAGGTCGCCGCGGAGGGCCCCCGGCGGGAGTCGGCCGCCCCCGGCC
>NZ_JBFUIU010000019.1:0-32073 GCF_056401695.1 Variovorax sp. P4_D9 | reverse complement strand
TTCTTGCCCCGCTGCTGGTCGCGCAGCCGCTGCAGCATCGGCAGCTTGACCAGCGCCTGGACGCCGCTCATGAACGCGCGCCCATAGTCCAGCGAATATTTGTCGTCGAGCGTAACCGTTTCGAGGGCCTTGCGGATGTGCTCGGGCAGTGGGGCGTTCATCGTGTCTGTCTCCAGTGGGCTGTGCCTTGTGGGCGTGGCTGGCGTGAGGGCATCCGGTTCGGACACCCGTCGGCCATCATCACGCAAAGTGTATGCCTGCAGCCTCGACAGGTGTTTGCGTTCTCCGCCTTTCGAAAGCTCCTTTTTGAAAGACTCTTGCTTAAAATGGCGGCGAATGGAAAGCATTGACAAGTTCGACCTCGCGATCCTGCAAGAACTGCAGGCCGATGGCCGCCTGACCAACGCCGAGCTCTCGCAGCGCGTGGGCCTGTCGGCGGCACCCTGCTGGCGGCGGGTTCGCGCACTCGAGGAAGCCGGCTTCATCAAGGGCTACCACGCCGAGATCGACCGCCACAAGATCGGGCTCGGCGTGCTCGCCTTCGTCCGTGTCGACACCGAGCGCTCGTCGGGGGAGGCTACCCGCGCGCTCGAGGACGCGATCCGCAAGCTGCCCGAGGTGATCGCCTGCCACTACATCAGCGGCACCGGCACCTTCGAGCTGCAGGTGGTCTCGCAGGACCTCGACAGCTTCTCGCGCTTCGCGCTCAAGCACCTGCTGAACCTGCCGAACGTGAAGGACCTGCACACCAGCTTCTCGCTCGGCGAGGTGAAGGCCAGCCATGCCCTGCCGCTGGCGCACCTGGCGCCTGCGCGCCCGGGCGACACCGCCGCCCGGCCCGGCCGCAGACAATAGACAGCGATGCCGATCTCGCCCCAGGAAACCCCCGTCGCCTCCGCCCCCGTGCCGATTCCGCGCGTCGGCCCGCTCGAACCGCTGAAGATCCCGGTGTTCCGCATGCTGTGGAGCACCTGGCTGATCGCCAACGTCTGCATGTGGATGAACGACGTCGCGGCGGCCTGGATGATGACCTCGCTGACTAGCTCGCCGATCTGGGTCGCGCTGGTGCAGTCGGCCTCGACCCTGCCTGTGTTCCTGCTCGGCCTGCCGAGCGGTGCGCTGGCCGACATCCTCGACCGCCGACGCTGGCTGGTCGCCACCCAGTTCTGGCTTGCCGGTTCGGCCGTGGTGCTGTGCGCCGCCGTGGTCTTCGACCTCATGAGCGCGCCGCTGCTGCTGGCGCTGACCTTCGCCAACGGCATCGGCCTGGCGCTGCGCTGGCCGGTGTTCTCGGCCATTGTTCCCGAGCTGGTGCCGCGCAGCCACCTGCCGGCGGCGCTCGGCCTCAACGGCATATCGATGAACGCCTCGCGCATCATCGGCCCGCTGGTCGCGGGCACGCTGATCGCGAGCGCCGGCACGGTCTGGGTCTTCGCGCTCAATGCGGTGCTGTGCGTCGCCTCGGGCTTCGTCGTGCTGCACTGGCGCCGCGAGCACACGCCCAACCCGCTGGGCCGCGAACGGCTGATCAGCGCGATGCGGGTCGGCGTGCAGTTCGTGCGCCAGTCGCACCGCATGCGCGCGGTGCTGGCGCGGATCTCGATCTTCTTCCTGCACTCGACCGCGCTGCTGGCGCTGCTGCCGCTGCTGGCGCGCAGCCTCAAGGGCGGCGGCGCCGGCACCTTCACGCTGCTGCTGGCGGCGATGGGATCCGGCGCCATCGTGGCGGTGCTGTTCCTGCCGCGGCTGCGCCAGGCCCTGGTGCGCGACCAGTTGGTGCTGCGCGGCATGCTGCTGCAATCGGGCGCCACCGCCGTCATGGCGGTGGCGCCCAACGCGTGGGTGGCGGTGCCCGCGATGTTCCTCGGCGGCATGGCCTGGATCACGGTCGCCAACTCGCTCTCGGTGTCGGCCCAACTGGCGCTGCCCGACTGGGTGCGCGCGCGCGGCATGTCGATCTACCAGATGGCGATCATGGGCGCCAGCGCCCTGGGTGCGGCCCTCTGGGGCCAGGTGGCGGAACTCAGCTCGATCTACGTCAGCCTGGGCACCGCCGCGGCCACCGGCGTGGCGTGCATGTTGCTGGCGCTGCGCTACGTGACCGATGGCACCGGCGAGGACGACGACACCCGGCCGGCGCAGCACGGCTGGGCCTCCGGCCCGCCGGCCAGCGCGCCGGACGAGGCCGGCCGGGTGGTCATCACCGTCGAGTACATGATCGATCCGGGCCGCGCCGCCGCCTTCCTGCTGGTGATGCACCAGACCCGCCGGACGCGGCTGAGCCAGGGCGCGATCGGCTGGGAGTTGCTGCACGACATCACCGAGCCCGGCCGCTACGTCGAGCAGATCGTCGACGAGACATGGACCGAGCACCTGCGCCGCTTCCACCGCGCGACCGCGGCCGACATGGCCTTGCGGGAGCGGCGGCTGGCCTTCCACCAGGGCGAGACGCTGCCCGTGGTGACGCGCTACATCGTCCACCGCTGAAGAATTGGAACCGGGGGGCCGAAATTCCTTCTTCGGCTCAGTGAAAGTACAGAAGCCGCGCGAAGAAGGTGTGGCCCGCCTCGGCGAACATCAGCCCCACCAGCACCAGCAGGCACAACGGCGGCAGCAGGATCGCGTAGACCAGCGACAGCCGCTCCCACGCCATGTGCATGAACACCGCGACAATCAGCCCCGCCTTCAGCAGCATGAAGGTGATGATCAAGCCCCAGCGCATCAAGCCCTGGAAGTGGAAGTAGTCGACCAGGTACGACAGCGTGCTGAGCACGAACAGCAGCCCCCAGATCTTGAGGTAGAGGCTGATCGGATGTTGTTGACCGGTGCCTGGATTCATGGCCGACCTCACCACAAGTAGAACAGCGCGAAGATGAACACCCACACCAGGTCGACGAAGTGCCAGTAGAGGCCCGTGATCTCGACGATCTGGTAATTGCCGGTTCGTTCGTAGTCGCCGCGGATCAGCTTGAAGGCGACGATGAACAGGAGCACCACGCCGGCCGACACGTGCAGCCCGTGAAAACCCGTGATCATGAAGAAGGTCGAGCCGAACTGCGCCGCCCCCATCGGATTGCCCCAGGGCCTCACGCCTTCCTCGATGATCAGCTTGGACCACTCGAAGGCCTGCATGCCGACGAAGAGTTCGCCGAAGGTCGCGGTCACGAGCATCAGAGTGGCGGCGTTCACGCGGTCGCGGCGATAGGCGAAATTGACGGCCATCGCCATCGTGCCGCTGCTGCTGATCAGCACGAAGGTCATGATCGCAATCAGCAGCAGCGGAATGTCGGCTCCCCCTACATGCAGCGCGAACACCTCGCTCGGGTTGGGCCACGCCACGGTGGTCGAGACCCGCACCGTCATGTAGCCGGTGAGGAAGCAGCTGAAGACGAAGGTGTCGCTCAGCAGGAAGATCCACATCATCGCCTTGCCCCACGAGACGTGGAAGGCCTGGCGATCGGAAGACCAGTCGGCGACGAAGCCGCGCCAGCCGCTCACCGCGACGGCGGGGCTGGCGGATGCGGAGGCGAGGGTCGCGTTGCGCATGATGATGGCCTCCTCAGCTTGTGCCGCAGATGAAGCGCGCCACCTCCGGCGTCACCCAGCCGAGCATGGCGAAAAGCGCGAGCCACACCACGAGCATGAAGTGCCAGTACCGTGCGCACAGCGCGATCCGCCACGCGGCGCTCGCGGGTTCGCGCGACACGGCGCTGGCCGTCCAGGCCCAGCCGACGAGGCCGCCCGCCAGGTGAAGCCCGTGCATCGCGGTCAGCAGATAGAAGAAGCTGCCGGCCGGATTGCCCGCCGGCATCACCTGCGCGCTCCACAGCGCCTGCCAGGCCCACAGCTGGACGCCTAGAAACGCCATCGCGCAAAAGCCGCCGGCCAGCAGCAGGCGGCGTGCCGATGCCGGCGCCGCATCGCGTGCCGCCGCGCTGGCGCGTTGCAGCGTCACGCTGCCCGCGACGAGCAGCGCGGTACTCAGCCACAGCTGCCACGGCAAGCTCAGCGTCACCGCATCGGTGCTGTTCATGCGCATCACGTACGCCATCACGAAGAGCGAGAACAGCGCGGTGACCACGCCCATGAACACCCACAACCCGATGCTGGCCGCGCTCGCCTGCGCGCCGCGCGGCCCGCTGCCACTGTCGAAGGGCGCGACGACCAATGACGCGGTCACGCCAGTGCTCCCCGGCCCTCGCCCTCACCCTTGCCGTGCGCCTCGGGCTCCATGCCGCCGGCCTCGGGCGGCGCGTTCTGTGGCACGAAATCCTCCTTCGCGCCCGGCGTGCCGTAGCCGTAGGCCCAGCGATACACCACCGGCAGCCGCGGCCCCCAGTTGCCATGCTCTGGCGGCGTGGCCGGTGTCTGCCATTCGAGCGATGCGGCGCGCCACGGGTTCGCGCTCGCTGGCCGGCCGCGCCACGCGCTCCACGCCAGATTGACGATGAACAGCGCCTGCGCGACGCCGACGATCAGCGCCACCACGGTGATGAAAGTGTTGAGCGTGAAGGCCGATTCAGGGATGAACTTGTAGCCATCGAAGTTGTAGTAGCGCCGCGGCATGCCGAGCACGCCGAGGTAGTGCATCGGGAAATAGATCAGGTAGGTGCCGAGGAAGGTGATCCAGAAGTGCAGTTGCCCGAGCCGGTCGTCCAGCATCCGGCCGGTGATCTTCGGGAACCAGTGGTAGATGCCGCCGAACACCACCAGCAGCGGCGCGACGCCCATCACCATGTGGAAGTGGGCGACGACGAAGTAGGTGCCCGACAGCGGAATGTCCACGCTCACGTTGCCTAGGAAGAGCCCGGTGAGTCCGCCGATGGCGAAGGTGCACACGAAGGCCAGCGCGAACAGCATCGGCACCGACAGGTGGATGTCGCCGCGCCACAGCGTCAGCAGCCAGTTGTAGACCTTGATCGCGGTCGGCACCGCGATGATGAGCGTGGTGGTCGCGAAGAAGAAGCCGAAGTACGGATTCATGCCGGCCACGAACATGTGGTGCGCCCACACCACGACGCTGAGCACGCCGATCGCGACGATCGCCCAGACCATCATCCGGTAGCCGAAGATGCTCTTGCGCGCATGCACGCTGATCAGGTCCGACACGATGCCGAAGGCCGGCAGCGCCACGATGTAGACCTCCGGATGGCCGAAGAACCAGAACAGGTGCTGGAACAGCAGCGGGCTGCCGCCCTTGTAGCCCGCCATCTGCCCCATCGACACCAGCGCCGGCATGAAGAAGCTGGTGCCCAGCGTGCGGTCGAGCAGCAGCATCACGCCGCTGACGAACAGCGCCGGAAAGCCCAGCAGCGCGAGGATGGTCGCCACGAAGATGCCCCACACCGTGAGCGGCATGCGCAGCAGCGTCATGCCCTGGCAGCGTGCCTGCAGCACCGTGGTCACGTAGTTCAGCCCGCCCATCGTGGTCGCGACGATGAAGATCACCAGCGACACCAGCATCAGCACGATGCCGGCCTCATGGCCCGGCGTGCCCGGCAAGATCGACTGCGGCGGGTACAGCGTCCAGCCCGCGCCGGTCGGCCCGCCGGCGACGAAGAAGCTCGCAATCAGCACCACCACCGATAGCAGGTAGACCCAGAAGCTCAGCATGTTGAGGTAGGGGAACACCATGTCGCGCGCGCCCACCATCAGCGGGATCAGGTAGTTGCCGAAGCCGCCCAGAAAGAGCGCGGTGAGCAGGTAGATCACCATGATCATTCCGTGCATCGTCACGAACTGGTAGTAGCGCTCAGGATTGATGAACTCGAACTGCCCCGGAAAGCCGAGCTGCAGCCGCATCAGGTTCGACAGCACCAGGCCCACCACGCCGACGGCGATCGCGGTGCACGCGTACTGCACTGCGATCACCTTGTGGTCCTGGCTCCAGACATAGCGCGTCAGGAAGGTTTTCGGCGCCGGATGGCCGGCGTCTTCGTGCTCGATCGCGAGGGAGGAGTTCATCGCTGCGCCTTCTGTTCGGTCGCGGCCTGTGCAGGCTGGCCGCCGAGACTCTGGATGTAGGCCACCAGCGCGGCCAGTTCTTCGTCCGTCAGCTCCATCTTGGGCATCACCGGCGGGAAGCCCTTCACCTGGCGGGCCTGCGGATCGAGGATGAAGCTGCGCAGGTAGGCTTCGTCGACCTTGGCAGTCGAGCCGTCGGCCATGGTCTCGGTCTTGCCGTAGAGGCCCTTCCACGTCGGGCCGACACGCGGGCTGCCGTCGATGGTGTGGCAGGCCACGCAGCCCTTGGATTCGGCCAGCGCCCGGCCCTGCTCGACACGCGCCTCGGGACCGCCGCCGACCGCTGAGGGCGGAGCCTTGACCTGCGTCTTCGCGAAGGTCGGCAGCGCCGCCTGCCAGGCGTGGAAGCTCGCCTCGTCCTCCACCACCACGAAGCCGCGCATGTTGGGATGCCCGACGCCGCAGAGCTGCGCGCACAGCGCCTCGTAGCGCCCCGCCACCGTCGGCGTGAACCAGAAGCGGCTGACCTGCCCCGGCACCATGTTCATGCGCGCGCGGAAGGGCGGCACATAGAAGTCGTGCAGCACGTCTTGCGCGCGCAGCAGCACCAGCACCGGCTTGCCCAGCGGCAGGTGCACCTCGGCGGCAGCGTCCAGGATGTCGTCCTGGCCGGCCGGGTCGGCGGGATCGAGCCCGAACGGGTTGTCGCCCTTGACGAAGCGCGCATCGGTCGCGCCGAGCATGCCGTCCGCGCCCGGAAAGCGGTAGTGCCATTGCCACTGCTGGCCCAGCACCTCCAGTACCAGTGCGTCATGCGGCGAGCGCACGTAGCTGGCGTAGACCACCAGGCCGGGCGCCAGCAGGGCGGCGATACCCACGGTGGTGCCGCCGATCAGCCAGCGCTCCAGCGTCCTGTTCTCGGACTCATCGGCGGCGCGGTGGCCTTCGCGGTGGCGGAAGCGCACCAGCGTGTAGACGATGAAGAGATTGATCGCGACGAAGAAGATCCCCGTGATCACCAGCGTGATGGTCAGCGTGTCGTCCATCGTCTGCCAGTTCGACGCCAGAGGCGTCGTCCACCATGGACTGAACAGATGAAACAGCACGGAGCCGATGACGATGAGCAGCAGGGCGACGGCCATGATCATGTGCAGTCCCTGGGCTTGGCATCGGCATCGGTATCTGGGTGGGCGGATTCGGGCTTCAGAGGAACACCGGGATGTGCCCTTCCTCGCCTTCGAAGCGGGCTTCCGGATGCGTGGTCTGCAGCAAGTCCTCGACCTCCTGCACACGCGAAGCCGGCAGGTCCACCATCAGCAGGATCCGACCTTGCGCAATGGCTCCCTCGAAGCGCTGCAGCCGCGGGCTCGGAATGGATATGCCGACCATGCTGGCGGACCAGGCACCGACCACGCCCCCGAGGACGGCGATCAGCACCGCATATTCCCATTGGGGGTCTTCGCCGGCGAACGGAAGGAGCAGTGCGGCCACGAGGCCGGCGCCGATGCCGCAGGCACTGCCGAGYAACCACCCGGTCTTGGTCGCATGCAGGACGTCCGAGGTCTGCCATACGTTGGCCGCGTGGAGGCCGGTCATGTCCATGCCTTCGGGTCCGGCGAAATGGATGTGCGCGACATCGACGCGCGCCTGCACAAGATCGCGCATGGCCCGCCTGGCGCTGGCCAGGTCCGGCATCAGCCAATAGATGCGTCTCTTCATGGCGCACTCCGTTTCGCCTTGGACGACGAGTCAAGGAACCATGCATGACTTATAGGCGCAAGGAGGACCGTTATCAAGAGGGGCGACGAGTGCCCCCTCGGCCGACCCGCGCTTCCGGCCGCTGGCCGAATCGCGCCGCACCTTCCTCGAGGGAGCGCCGGCGTCCGTTCGCACGAAAAACCGCGCAAAGCTTGACACCGCAGGGTGGCATCGCAGCGGGATGTGATCGATCATCGGGTCCGCGCCGGCTCAGCATCCTGCTGCCGGCGCGCCCGCCATGCCCAGTGCCTTCGATTTCGACCACTCGCCCTTCGACTGCCTGACGCCCGAGGAGCGCGAGCGGGTGCGCGCCCAGGTCGACATCGCCTATTTCCGCGAGGGCGAGGCAATCCTCGAGACGGGCATGGCGCCGACCCACCTGTTCGTCGTGATCAAGGGCTTCGTGCAGCAATTCGCGCCGGGCGACAGCGAGCCGGTGGCCCGCTTCGGCCCGCACGACACCTTCGACGGCCGCAGCCTGGTGGCCGGGCAGGTCAGCGGCCGCTTCGTCGCCGCCGAGGAGGTGCTGGCCTACCAGCTCGCACGCGAGGCGGTGAACGAGCTGATCGCGCGCAATGCGACCTTCGGCGCGCTGCTGTTCTCCGACCTGTCGAACAAGCTGGCCGCCATCGCGGGCCGCCGCGGCGAGCACGAACTGCAATCGCTGGCACTGGCCCGGGTCGACGCGATTCCCATGCGGGCACCGCGCTTCGTCGACGCCGACCTCGACGTGCTCTCGGTGGTGCGCCTGCTGCAGGCCGAGCGCAGCACCAACGTGCTGGTGCGCGACCTGGCCGGCGCTGCGCCGCGCCTGGGCATCTTCACCGTGACCGCGCTGCAGCGCGCGGTGCTGCACGGCACGCCGCTGGACCGGCTGCCGGTGCGCGAGGTCAGCAGCTTCGGACTGATCTCAGTCGATGCCACCGACCCGGTGGGCGACGCGCTGACCGTCATGGTTCGGCACAAGGTGCACCGCGTGGTCGTGATGGCCGGCAATGGCAGCGGGGAGGTCCTGGGCGTGCTGGAGGCGCTCGACCTGTTCAGCTTCCTCTCCAACCATTCCTACCTGATCAACCGCGAGATCGCTGAGGCGCAGGACCTCGAGGCCCTGGCCCGGGCCAGCCTGCACGTCACGCAGTTGGTCGGCCTGCTGCACGGCGGCGGCACCCGGGTCGGGCAGATCGCCACGCTGGTGCAGGCGCTCAACGCCCAGCTGTTCCAGCGCGCCTGGGAATTGATCGCGCCGCCCGAGCTGCTCGCCAACAGCTGCCTGTTCGTGATGGGCAGCGAGGGGCGCGGCGAGCAGCTGCTCAAGACCGACCAGGACAACGGCCTGCTGCTGCGCGACGGCTATGCGCCGCCGGCCGACCTGGATGACATCTGCGCCCGACTGACGCGCGCCTTGATCGATTTCGGCTACCCCGAATGCCCCGGCGGCATCATGGCCTCGAACCCGCAGTGGCGCGGCAGCCAGGCCGAGTTCGCCGAGCGCGCCTGCCAATGGCTGTTGCAGGCCGACGGCGAGCGGCTGATGGCGCTGGCGATCTTTCTCGACGCCCATGCGGTGTGCGGCGACCCCGCGCTGCTGGCCGGCGTGCGGGCCCGGCTGTTCTCGCTGGCCACCGACAACGACGCCATGCTGGCGCGCTTCGCCGCGGCGATCGACGCCTTCGCCAACGATCCGCGCTGGTGGCAGCGCCTGCTGACGCTCGGCGAGCAGGACGGCCAGCGCTTCGACATCAAGAAGCAGGGCCTGTTCCCGATCGTGCATGGCGTGCGCAGCCTGGCCCTGCGCGCCGGACTCGACGCGAGCGCCACCGCGGCGCGCCTGGAGGCCCTGGCGGCCGGCGGCCACATCGAGCGCGCACTGGCCACCGACGTGCTCGAGAGCCTCTATTTCTTCATGGGGCTGCGGCTCAAGGCCGGACTGGCGGAGCAGGAGGCGGGACACGAGGTGACGGGCCAGGTCGATCCGGCCCGCATGAGCAGCCTCGAACGCGACCTGCTGAAGGACACGCTCGAGGTGGTCAAGCGCTTCCGCCGCATGCTGCGCCTGAGCTTCCGGCTGGATGCGTTGTGACCGGTTGGTTCTCCGCCTTCAAGCGCTGGTGGCTGCTTCAGCACCTGGGCGATCCGCGCTTTCGTTTCATGTGGGACCCGCCGCCCGCCGACGAGTGGGTGGCGATCGACTGCGAGACCACCGGGCTGGACAGGCGGCGCGACGAGATCGTCGCCATCGCGGCGGTGCGCATCCGCGGCAACCGCGTGATGTGCAGCGAGCGGCTCGAGCTGCTGGTGCGGCCCGAGCGCCGCAGCGTCGCAACCGGCAGCGTGCGCGTGCACCAGCTGCGCGAGCGCGACCTGACGCAGGGCTTGGCGGCCGATGCCGCGGTGCAGTTGCTGATGCATTTCATCGGCAGCCGGCCGCTGGTGGGCTACTTCCTCGAGTTCGACGTCGCGATGATCGACCGCGTGCTGTTCCCGATGTTGGGCATGGGGCTGCCGCAGCCGAAGATCGAGGTCTCGGCGCTCTACTACGACCACGTCAACCGGCGCCGTTCGCCGCACCTGCGCAACGGCGACATCGACCTGCGCTTCGCCGCCATCATGGCCGCGCTGGACCTGCCGCAGCGCCCCGCGCACGATGCGCTGAACGATGCGGTGATGGCGGCACTGGCTTTCATCAAGTTGCGCGCACTGGAGTAAAAGCCCCCACGCTCCCTCACTTCGTGTGGTCGCTGCCCCCCGAGGGGGCCGCAGGCCGCCTTGGGGCGGCGCGGCGCCGACCTGACCCTCAGTGCCCCGATGCCCCCGAGGCCCCGAGCCCGGTCTCCGAGCGCACCTGCTGCGCCGGGAAGGCCGCGCGCTCCTGCTGCGCCTGGCGGCTGCGGTCGGTGATCGAGAAGAACCAGATGCCGACGAAGGCCAGCGTCATCGAGAACAGCGCCGGCGAAGCGTACGGGAACCAGGCCGAGCCCGCCGGATGGCCCAGCGTGGCCTCCCAGACCGACGGCGAGACGATGGTCAGCGCCACCGACGAGATCAGGCCCAGCGAGCCGCCGATGACCGCGCCGCGGGTCGTGCAATCCTTCCAGAGCACCGACATGAACAGCACCGGGAAATTGGCCGAGGCCGCGACCGCGAAGGCCAGCGACACCATGAAGGCGATGTTCTGCTTCTCGAAGGCGATGCCCAGCAGCACCGCGATGATGCCCAGCGCCACCGTGGTGACGCGCGACACCTTGAGCTCCGCGCGGCTGTCGGCCTTGCCGTTCTTGATCAGCGTCGCATAGAGGTCGTGCGACACCGCCGAGGCGCCCGACAGCGTCAGGCCCGCCACCACCGCCAGGATGGTGGCGAAGGCCACCGCCGAGATGAAGCCGTAGAAGACGTTGCCGCCGACCGACTTCGCCACCAGCACCGCCGCCATGTTGGCCGCGCCGCCGCCGCCCTTGATGGTGCCGGTCGCGACGTCGGCGAACTCGGGGTTGGTCAGCACCAGCGTGATGGCGCCAAAGCCGATAATGAAGATCAGCAGATAGAAGTAGCCGATCCAGGTGGTGGCCCAGAACACCGACTTGCGCGCCTGCTTGGCATCGGGCACCGTGAAGAAGCGCATCAGGATGTGCGGCAGCCCGGCGGTGCCGAACATCAGCGCCATGCCGAAGGAGATCGCCGAGATCGGGTCCTTCACGAAGCCGCCTGGGCCCATGATGCGCAGGCCGATTTCCGCGGCCTCGGCCGGGCTCTTGCCGCCGTTGGCCGCGATCCGGCTGCGCACCTCGACCGACTTGGCGAACAGCGCCTCGGGACTGAAGTCGAAGGCGGCCAGCACCATCACCGCCATGAAGCTCACGCCGGCGAGCAGCAGCACCGCCTTGATGATCTGCACCCAGGTGGTGGCGGTCATGCCGCCGAACAGCACGTAGACCATCATCAGCGCGCCCACGATCACCACCGCCACCCAGTAGTCGAGCCCGAACAGCAGCTTGATCAGCTGGCCGGCGCCCACCATCTGCGCAATCAGGTAGAAGGCCACCACCACCAGCGTGCCCGAGGCCGCGAAGGCGCGGATCGGTCCGGGCCGGAAACGGTAGCCGGCGACGTCGGCGAAGGTGAACTTGCCGAGGTTGCGCAGGCGTTCGGCCATGAGGAAGGTGATGACCGGCCAGCCGACCAGGAAGCCGATCGAATAGATCAGCCCGTCGTAGCCGGTCGCCATCACGGCCGCCGAGATGCCCAGGAAGGAGGCCGCCGACATGTAGTCGCCGGCGATCGCCAGGCCATTCTGGAAGCCCGTGATGCCGCCGCCGGCGGTGTAGAAGTCGGCCGCCGACTTGGTCTTGGAGGCGGCCCACTTGGTGATCCACAGTGTCAGCAGCACGAAGCCCGAGAACATCGCGATCGCGATCCAGTTGGTCGGCTGCTTGGCCGACTGGCCGAGATCGGCGCCGGCCGCGGAGGCCAGGGTGCAGGCGCCGCCCAGCATGGCGGCAACGGTGAGGTGGCGCGCTTTCATCGTGTGGCCTCGCGGATGATCTCGGCCGTGAGGCGGTCGAATTCGCTGTTGGCGCGGCGAATGTAGAAGGCCGTGATCAGGATCGTGAAGACGATCACGCCGAGCCCGATCGGGATCCCGATGGTGGTCACGCCGCCGCCGATCGGCTGCGCGAGGAAGGGCTTGTTGAACGCGATCAGCGCGATGTAGCCGTAATACACAACCATCATCAGCGCCGTGAGCCACCAGCCGAAGCGGTTTCGCTTCCGTCGCAGCTCGAGGTACTTGGGATTGGACTGGATCTTATCCACCACGGGGTCGCTCATGATTCGTCTCCTGGACATCGGTTCGGCCGATTCTGGGATGCGGCCTCCGTGAGCGGGGCGCGGTGCAATCATTCGTCACATTGCGATGCAATGCGCCGCGAATGCCGCCCGCTCACTCCCAGCTGACGTTCGCCGCGAACAGGTAGCCTGCGCCGTAGACGGTCTTGATGATCGCCGGCTCGTGCGGGTCGGGCTCGATCTTTCGGCGCAGGCGCGAGATGCGGACGTCGATGCTGCGGTCGGTGGGCAGCAGGTCGCGCGCCCCCATCAGTTGTTCGCGCGTGAGGATCTGGTGCGGACGCTCGACGAAGCAGCGCAGCACCTGGGTCTCGGCCGTCCCCAGCAGGTGCTCGCTGCCGTCGGGCGCGCGCAGCACGTTGGCCGCGCAATCGATGCGCCAGCCCAGGAACGAGGCGTAGCGCCGCTGGCCGGTGGCCTGGCCCGGCGCCAGGCTGCGGCGCCGCAGGATGCTGCGCACCCGTGCCACCAACTCGCGCGCCTCGAAGGGCTTGGTGACGTAGTCGTCGCCGCCGAGTTCCAGCCCCATCACCCGGTCGGCCGGATGGCCGCGGCCGGTGAGGATCAGCACGCCCGCGTTCGATGCCGCGTTGATGCGCCGCATCAGGTCGATGCCGTCCATGTCCGGCAGGCCGAGGTCGACGATGCAGAGGTCGGGTTTCTCGACCTGCAGCCGCCGCAGCACGCTGGCGCCRGTCGAGAAGCCCTCGCAATTGAAGCCGAACTCGGTGAGCGTGGAGATCACCAGCCGGGCGACGGCCGGGTCGTCCTCGATCACGAAGATCAGCGAAGGCAGGTTGGCCTCGTCGGCCGCCGCGCGGTGGTGGGTGCCAAGGCCGGCGCCACGGTATTCGCTCATCCTGTGCCCTCCTCGATCGCCCGCGCCAGCTGTGCCGTGCTGAAGGGCTTGGTCAACATAGGAAAGTCGGCCTGCATCGACAAATCTCCCGGCGCATAGCCGCTCATCAGCACCACGGCGCGGGCCCGGCCGCCCTCGCGCGCGGCCCGGGCCACGCTAAGGCCATCGACGCCGCCCGCCATCACGACGTCGGACAGCAGCAGCGCGATGTCGGGTGTGTGTTGGAGCAGGTTCAGGGCGGCGGCACCGTCGTCGGCCTCCAGCACCGAGTAGCCCAGCTCGAGCAGGCTGCGCCGGATCACGCGCCGCACCTGCGCGTCGTCGTCCACCAGCAGCGCCAGCCCCATGGACACGGCCGGCATCCCGGCGGCCTCGCTGCCGGCGTCGTCCGCGCCATCGCCCGGCACAGGATCGGCGGCCGGCAGCCACACCGAGACCGTGGTTCCGCAGCCGGGCGCGCTGCGTACGTCGATGGCGCCGCCCGACTGCTTGATGAAGCCGTAGACCACCGCCATGCCGAGCCCGGTGCCGCGGCCCGGCCGCTTGGTGGTGAAGAAAGGCTCGAACAGGTGGGCCAGCGTCTCGACATCCATGCCGGCGCCGTTGTCCTCGACCTCGATGCACACGCAGTCGCCCGCGGACAGCTGCAGCGGCGTGGCCACCGCGGCGTCTATGCGGGCGCGGCGAGCCCGCAGCGTGATGTGGCCTTCGGGACCGGTGGCGTCGCGGGCATTGAGCACCAGGTTCAGCATCGCCTGCTCAAGCAGCGTGGCGTCGATCCAGGTCCAAAGAGCCGCCTCGCCGACGTCGATGTCGAGCCGCAGGGTCTCGGGCAACGAGCGCCGCACCAGCCGAGCCACGGTGTCGAGCAGCGCGCCGACGTGGACCGCCGCCGCCTGCAGCGGCTGGCGCCGCGCGAAGCTCAGCAGGCCGCGCACCAGGCTGGCACCGCGCCGCGCCGCTTCGAGCGCAGGCTGCACGTACTCGCCCAGCGCCGGGTCGGCGGGGCGGGCCTCCTCCAGCGCCGCGAGGTTGCCGATCACCACCGTCAGGATGTTGTTGAAGTCGTGCGCCAGCCCGCCGGTCAGGTGACCCAGCGACTCCAGCTTCTGGGCCCGCGCCAGCAGCGCCTGCGAGCGGCGCTCCTCCGTGATGTCGAAGGTCAGCTCGAAGCAGCCGACGACGGCACCCTCGGCGCTGCGTTGCGGAACCAGCGAGGTGCGCACCCACAGGCGGCGCCCGTTGCAGGTCTGGAGCTCGTACTCGAGACTCTGCGCCTCGCCGGCGAGCGCCCGCAGCACCTGCGGCTTGATCAGCGCGTAGACCGCATCGCCCAGGAAGACCCGGGCGCTGACCGATTCGGGCCGCGTGGTGTCGACGCGAAACCAGTCGTGGTAGCCGCGATTGAGGTAACGGTAGACGCGCCGGTGGTCGAAGTAGGCCACCAGCGCCGGAATCGAGTCCATGATCAGCCGCACCCGCTCTTCGCTGCGCTGAAGTTCGGCGGTCCGCGACGCCACCCGGCTCTCGAGTTCGGCGTTGTGGCGGCGGATGATCTCCTCCGAGCGGCGCTGCTCGGTGATGTCCGAGTAGAGCGTGACGAAACCATGGCCCGGCACCGGCTCGCCATGGATGCGCAGCACCCGCCCGTCGGGCCGCACCCGTTCGATCTCGTGCGGCGCGAAATGGCGCGCCGCCGCCACCCGCTCGGCCACCAGTTGGTCCGGGTCGCCCGGGCCGTATTCGCCTCGCCGGGCGTTGAAGCCGATGAAGCTCTCGAACGGCGCCCCCATGTAGACCATGTCGTCCGTGAAGCCGAGCAGGCGGACGTAGGCGCGGTTCCACGCCACCAGGCGCAGGTCGCCGTCGAAGATCGACAGCCCCTGGTCGAGCAGGTCGAGCCCGGTCTGCAGCGTCAGGTAGCGCTCCAGGGGGGCGGGCGCAGGCGCGGGCGTGCGGATCACCGCGGACTCCCGCCCCGGCTGCAAACATTCGTCATGTTTGGGTGTGTCTCCTGCAATGTTCATCGGACATCCTATGGCTCTGAATTGTTGAACACCTCGCTGGAGACGAACATGACACGCGTCAACCCGTACGCCATGGGACTGGACAAGAACCAGGCCAATTTCGTGGCGCTTTCGCCACTTTCGTTCCTGGCACGCGCCGCCTATGTGCATCCACTGCGCACCGCGCTGATCTACGGCAGACTGCGGCGCAACTGGGCCCAGACCTACGAGCGCTGCCGCCGGCTGGCCGGCGCGCTGGCTGCGCGCGGCATCGGGCCGGGCGACACGGTGGCGGCGATGCTGCCCAATACGCCCGCCATGTTCGAGGCCCATTTCGGCGTGCCGATGTGCGGTGCGGTGCTCAACACCCTCAACACCCGGCTTGACGCCCAGGGCATCGCCTTCATGCTGCAGCACGGCGAAGCCCGGGTGCTGCTGACTGATCGCGAGTTCGCGCCGGTGATCGAGCAGGCGCTCGCGACCCTGGGCACTCGTCGTCCGCTGGTGATCGAGGTCGAGGACGACGAGGCACCGGCCGGCCGGCGGCTGGGCGAGATCGGCTACGAGGCCTTCCTGGCCGCCGCCAGCCCCGACTTCGACTGGCGGTTGCCCGCCGACGAGTGGGACGCGATCGCCCTCAACTACACCTCCGGGACCACCGGAAACCCCAAAGGGGTCGTCACGCACCACCGCGGCGCCTACCTCAATGCCGCTAGCAACGCGCTGGCGTGGCACCTGCCCGAGCACCCGGTCTATCTCTGGACGCTGCCGATGTTCCACTGCAACGGCTGGTGCTTTCCGTGGACCATGGCGCTGGTCGCGGGCACCAGCGTGTGCCTGCGGCGGGTCGACCCGGCGCGGATCTTCCCGTTGATCCGCGAGCACCGGATCACGCACATGTGCGGCGCGCCGATCGTCTACAGCCTGCTGATCAGCGCACCGGCCGAATGGCGCACCGGCATCGACCACGTGGTGCAGGGCCTGGTGGCGGGCGCGGCGCCGCCGGCCGCGGTGATCGAGGGCTGCGAGGCGGCTGGCATCGACATCACCCACGTGTACGGCCTCACCGAGGTCTACGGACCTTCGGCGGTGTGCGCCAGGCAGACCGATTGGCAGGACCTGCCGGCCGCCGAGCGTGCCCGCCTGAACGGCCGCCAGGGCGTGCCGTACCCGCTGCAGGAGGCCGTGACGGTGCTCGACCCGCAGACCCTCGAGCCGGTGCCGGCCGACGGCGAAACCGTCGGCGAGATCTTCTTCCGCGGCAATGCCGTCATGAAGGGCTACCTGAAGAACCCGAGCGCCACCGAAGACGCCTTCGCCGGCGGCTGGTTCCACACCRGCGACCTCGGCGTGCTGCATCCCGACGGCTACGTGAAGATCACCGACCGCAGCAAGGACGTGATCATCTCCGGCGGCGAGAACATCTCATCGATCGAAGTCGAGGACGCGCTGCACCATCATCCCGCGGTGCTCAGCGCCGCCGTGGTCGCGCTGCCCGATGCCAAGTGGGGCGAGGTGCCCTGCGCCTTCGTCGAACTGAAGCCCGGTGCCGCGGCCACCGAGGCCGAACTTGCCGATTTCTGCAAGCCGCTGCTGGCGAAGTACAAGCTGCCGCGGCGCATCGTGTTCGGGGAGCTGCCCAAGACCTCGACCGGGAAGATCCAGAAGTTCGTGCTGCGCGAGCGCGCGCATTCGGCCAGCGCGATCGAGTGACCGCGACCCAGACATCCCAACCATCCACGCACCAGGAGCCCACCATGGAACCGACCCCTTCCCCCGCCGTACCTACTTCGCTGTATGAGCCCTCCGAGGCCACCGTGCGGCGCGCCCGGATCTCGGGCCGCGCCGCCTACGACCGGCTGGTCGCCGAGGCCGAGGCCGATCCCGAGGCCTACTGGGGACGCCTGGCACGCGAGCTCGTGGCCTGGAAGAAGCCCTTCACCCAGGTGCTGGACGCGCGCCGCGCGCCCTTCTTCGAATGGTTCGCAGACGGCACCCTCAACGCCTCCTACAACTGCCTGGACCGCCACGTCGAGAACGGCCTCGGCGAGCGGACCGCCATCGTCTTCGAGGCCGACGACGGCGCGGTGACGCGGATCAGCTACCAGGACCTGCTGGCCCGGGTCTGCCGCACCGCCAACGTGCTGAAGTCGCTGGGCGTGCGCCGCGGCGACCGGGTCGTGATCTACATGGCGATGTCGATCGACGGCGTGGTGGCGATGCAGGCCTGCGCCCGCATCGGCGCCRTCCATTCGGTGGTCTTCGGCGGCTTCTCGGCGCCCTCGCTGCGCGACCGCATCGCCGACACCGGCGCGGTGGTGGTGCTCACGGCCGACCAGCAGGTCCGCGGCGGCAAGCAGCTGCCGCTGAAAGCGATCGTCGACGAGGCGCTCGGCCTGGGCGGCTGCGACAGCGTGCGCCATGTGCTGGTGACGCGCCGCACCGGCGGCGCGGTGCCCTTCCAGGCGCCGCGCGACCAGTGGATGGCCGACCTCGCGGCGGCCCAGCCGCCGGTCTGCGAACCCGAATGGGTCGACGCCGAGCACCCGCTGTTCCTGCTCTACACCTCAGGCTCCACCGGCAAGCCCAAGGGGGTTCAGCATGCCACCGGCGGCTACCTGCTGCACGCCGCCCTGACCTGCCAGTGGACCTTCGACCTCGGCCCCGACGACATCTTCTGGTGCACCGCCGACATCGGCTGGGTGACCGGCCACACCTATATCGCCTACGGCCCGCTGGCGATCGGCGCGACCCAGGTGGTGTTCGAGGGCGTGCCCACCTACCCGGACGCCGGCCGGTTCTGGAAGATGATCCAGGACCACCGGGTCAGCGTCTTCTACACCGCGCCTACGGCGATCCGCTCGCTGATCAAGATGGCCGAGGGCAACGACGCGGTGCATCCGCGCAACTACGACCTGAGCAGCCTGCGCATCCTCGGGACGGTCGGTGAGCCGATCAACCCAGCGGCCTGGGAGTGGTACCACCGCCACGTGGGCGGCGGCCGCTGCCCGGTGCTCGACACCTTCTGGCAGACCGAGACTGGCGGCCACATGATCACGCCGCTGCCGGGCGTGACGCCGCTGGTGCCGGGTTCCTGCACCCTGCCGTTCCCGGGCATCGACGCCGCCGTGGTGGACGAGGCCGGCAACGAACTGCCCTGGGGCAAGGGCGGCATCCTGGTCGTCAAGAAGCCCTGGCCCTCGATRATCCGCACCATCTGGAACGACCCGGAGCGCTTCAAGGCCAGCTACTACCCGGAGGAGTTCCAGGGCCGCTACTACCTGGCCGGCGACGGCGCCACGCGCGACAGCAAGACCGGCTTTTTCACCATCACCGGCCGCATCGACGACGTGCTCAACGTCAGCGGCCACCGCATGGGCACGATGGAGATCGAATCGGCCCTGGTGGCGATGACCGACCTGGTGGCCGAGGCCGCAGTGGTGGGCCGGCCCGACGACACGACCGGCGAGGCGGTCTGCGCCTTCGTGGTGCTCAAGCGCCCGCTGCCCAGCGGCGACGAGGCGCGGCGCATCGCCGACCAGCTTCGCACCTGGGTCGGCAAGGAGATCGGCCCGATCGCCAAGCCGCGCGACATCCGCTTTGGCGACAACCTGCCGAAGACCCGCAGCGGCAAGATCATGCGCCGGCTGCTGCGCACGCTCGCCAAGGGCGAGGTGGTGACCCAGGACGTCAGCACGCTGGAAAACCCGGCGGTGCTGGAGCAGCTGGGCCAGCCGTACTGATTCCGGGCCGGGGCCGGCTCAGCCCTGCGGCAGGTACATCGTGCCCTCGACCTCGACCAGCACCTCGTCCCCGGGCAGGAAGCGCGACACCTCGACCACGGTGCTGACCGGCGGCTGGGCCGGGTAGAAGAGGCCACGCACACGGTTGTAGGGCGCGTAGTCGGGCAGGCGGCGGAAGTACTGCACCAGCTTCATGACGTCGTCCATGGTGCCGCCGTGCTCGGCCGCGATCTGTCGGATGCGCTCGAGCACGAACCAGCTCTGCGCCACGATCGCCGCCTCGAAGACGTCGACCGACATCTGGCCGGTGGCGTAGCCCAGCGTGCGCAGGGCCGCGCGCGCTTCGTCGGGGATGTCGTCGTAGCCCGCCACCGCGCGGCGGGTTGCCGGATCGACCGCGACCACCCCGCTCATGAAGACGAAATCGCCGACGCGCCTGGCGGCGGCGTAGTTGGCCATTGGCTTGCCCATGTTCATTGCGAGTTCTCCAACGTGCGGCCGGCGCGGATGACGGTGCGACGTCGTCCGCGCAGGTCCAGCAGTTCATATTCGTCGGTGGCGGCCAGCAGCACCAGATCAGCCGGGCAGCCCGGCGCGATGCGTCCGTCCCAAGCCAGTCCCAGCGCCCGGGCCGGGCTCACGGTGATGGCGTCGAGCCAGTCGGCGGCCGGCGCCAGGTGCGCCATCTGCACGCCGAGGCCGAAGGTCTCGAGCAGATCGTAGCCGCCGTAGGGATAGAAGGCGTCCTGGACGTTGTCGGTGGCGAGGCTCGGGCGCAGCCCGTGCGCCGCGGCTTCGCGCAGCCGCGTGATGCCGCGCTGCACCGGCGTGCGGTCCCAGGCGCCCTGCAGGTAGAGGTTGGTGCTCGGCAGCGCGATCAGGTGAATGCCGGCCTGGGCGCAGAGCGCCAGCGTGTCGTTGGCGGCGGCATCGTCCTGCACCGACAGCGAGCAGGCATGGCCGCAGCCAACGCGGCCCCGCAGGCCGCGCGCGATCGTGAACTGGGCGATCGTGCGCAGCCCGGTGGCGTCGGCGTCGAGCCCTTCGTCGACATGGAAGTCCAGCGCCAGGCCGTGTTCCTGCGCAAGGTCGAAGACCCGGCCGAGCTTGTGCACGATGCCGTCGTTGCGGTAGACGAAGGCGCCGAGCACCCCGCCCGCGCGCCGCACCGCCCGCGCGATGCGTTCGCCGGCATCGCCCTCGGCGAACAGGTCGAGCGGCGTCAGCGCCACGAACTGCAGTTCGACGCGGCCGTGCCATTCGTCGCGCAGGGCCTCGAACACCGCCAGCGAGGCCGGCGCCTCGGCGCCGCCCCAGTCGAGATGGGTGCGCAACGCGCGCGTGCCGGCCAGCCAGGCTTCGTTCAGCGCCCGCTGCATGCGCGGGCGCAGCGACTCCGCCGTCCAGCCCGCGCGATGCGCCGCCATGCGCTCGATCGCCGCGAACAGGTTGCCCTCGGCCGCGCCGGCCTCGCGCACGGTGTAGTTCTTGTCGATGTGGGCATGGGCGTCGACCATCGCGCTGAGCAGGGTGCCGCGCGCCGGCTGTGGACTTGAGGCGATGGTCTCGACCCGGCCGCCGGCCAGCGTCAGGTCGAAGACTTCGGCCTGGCCCGCCGCGAAGCCCCGCAGGCGCGGCGGGATGCGGACCGCCTCCAGCTTCATGCGCGCGAAGTGCGTGGCAGGGCGCGCAGCCAGCCGAGCCCGGCCGAGGTGCCGTTGGCGACCGCGCCGCGCCGTGGCCGGTATTCGCAGCCGACCCAACCCTGCCAGCCGCACTGCGCCGACACCTCGTCGATGACGTCGAACAGATAGGGATGGTTGAGCTCGCCGAGGTCGGGCTCGTTGCGCTCCGGCACGCCGGCGATCTGGAAGTGGCCGACCCGGCCGGTCGGCAGGTACTTGCGGATCTTCATGGCCACGTCGCCCTCGACGATCTGGCAATGGTAGAGGTCCATCTGCACCTGCACGTTGAGCGCACCGACGGCCTCGACGATCTCGTGCGCATGGTCCTGCCGGTTCAGGAAGAAGCGCGGGATGTCGCGCGTGTTGATCGGCTCGAGCAGCAGGTCGCGGCCGGCCTTGGCCGCCTCAACCGCGGCCCAGCGCAGGTTCTCAAGATAGGTCGGCTGCACGGTCTCGCGCTCGACGCCTTCGGGCACCAGGCCGGCCATGACGTGGATGCGCGGGCAGTCGAGCGCCACCGCGTAGTCGATCGCCTTCCGGATGCCCTCGCGAAACTCCGCCTCGCGCCCGGGCAGGCAGGCCAGGCCGCGCTCGCCGCGCTCCCAGTCGCCGGGCGGGCCGTTGAACAGCACCTGCTTCAGGCCATTGGCCGCCAGGCGTGACGCGAGCTCGCGCTGCGCGTACGCATAGGGGAACAGGTACTCGACGGCGCCGAAGCCGTCCTTGGCTGCGGCCTCGAAGCGGTCGAGGAAATCGAGCTCCGGATAGAGCATGGAAAGGTTGGCGGCGAAGCGGGGCATGGTTCGATGATAGGGAGGGTCAGGAGGGATCGGTGCGACCGGGCAGCGCGATGCCCGGGAAGATCTTGATCACCGCGCTGTCGTCCTCCTTCGCGAAGCCGGCCGTCGATGCCTGCATGAACATCTGGTGCGCGGTCGAGGCCAATGGCAGCGGAAACTTGCTGGCGCGCGCGGTGTCCAGCACCAGCCCGAGGTCCTTGACGAAGATGTCGACCGCCGACAGCGGCGTGTAGTCGCCAGCCAGCACGTGGGCCATGCGGTTCTCGAACATCCAGCTGTTGCCGGCGCTGTGAGTGATGACCTCGTACAGCGCTTCGGGCGCCACGCCCTCGCGCAGGCCCAGCGCCATCGCCTCGGCGGCCGCCGCGATGTGCACGCCGGCCAGCAGCTGGTTAATGATCTTGACCTTGCTGCCGGCGCCGGCGCGGTCGCCGAGCCGGTAGACCTTGCCGGCCATGGCGTCGAGCACCGCATCGGCGCGCGCGTAGGCCTCGGGCCGGGCCGAGCTCATCATGGTCATCTGGCCGCTCGCGGCCTTGGCCGCGCCGCCCGAGATCGGCGCGTCGATGTAGTGGATGCCCAGTGCGCCCAGCCGCTCCTCGAGCGCGATCGACCAGTTGGGGTCGACCGTCGAGCACATCACGAACACGCTGCCGGGCTTCATCGAGGCGGCGGCGCCGCCTTCGCCAAACAGCACGGCCTCGGTCTGCGCGGCATTAACCACCACCGAGATCACGACCTCGCAGCGGTGCGCGACCTGCGCCGGCGTGGCCCAGGCGACGCCGCCCGCTTCGGCGAAGCGCACCGCCGCGCCGGGCCGTGCGTCGCAGACATGCATCTCGTAGCCGCGCTCGCGCAGCGTGGCTGCAATGCCCGCGCCCATGGCGCCCAGGCCGATCAGTCCTGCTTTGTTCATGAGGTGTCCTGGAAGGGGTTCGCGCTTCGCGCGCGCCCATCATAGGGCCCTCAGCGCGATCCGAGCGCGTGACGTGCAGCACGCACGATGCTCTGCGCATCGACGCCAAAGAACTGCCGCAGGGCGGCGCGGGTGTCGCTGCGGCCGAAGCCGTCGGTGCCGAGCGTGAGGAAGCGCCGGCCCTCGGGCAGGAAGGCGCGGACGCTCTCGGGCACGCTGCGCACGTAGTCGGTCGCGGCGATCACCGGGCCGCTGCCGCCGCCCAGCTGGCGTGCCAGAAAGGGCGTGCCGGGCTCGGCCTCGCCTGCCAGTGCCCGGGCCTCGCAGGCACGGCCATCGCGGGCCAGTTCGCTCCAGCTGGTGACGCTGAAGACCGCGGCGGCAATCCCCTGCTCGGCCAGCTGCTGCGCCGCCTTGACGACCTCGGTCAGGATCGCCCCCGAGCCGAGCAGCGTGACCTGCGCCTTCGCACCGGCCGGCTGCGCGCCGGGCCAGCCGTCGAAGCGATAGCAGCCGCGCAGCACGTCGGCCTCGACTCCCGCGGGCAGGTCGGGCTGCGCGTAGTTCTCGTTCATCAGCGTGACGTAGTAGAAGACATCCTTCTGCTCGACCATCATCTCGCGGATGCCGGCGTCGACGATCACCGCCATCTCGCCCGCGAAGGCCGGGTCGTAGGCCTTGCAGTTCGGGATGGTAGCGGCAATCAGGTGGCTCGATCCATCCTGGTGCTGCAGCCCTTCGCCGCCGAGCGTGGTGCGCCCCGAGGTGGCGCCGAGCAGGAAGCCGCGCGCTCGCTGGTCGGCGGCGGCCCAGATCTGGTCGCCGACGCGCTGGAAGCCGAACATCGAGTAATAGATATAGAAAGGCAGCATCGCCAGGCCGTGCACGCTGTAGCTGGTGGCGGCGGCCGTCCAGCTGGCGATGGCGCCGGCCTCGCTGATGCCCTCCTCGAGGATCTGGCCGTCGGTCGCCTCGCGGTACGAGAGCACCGAGCCGATGTCCTCGGGCGCATAGCGCTGGCCCACGCTCGAATAGATGCCGACCTGCTTGAACAGGTTGGCCATGCCGAAGGTGCGCGCCTCGTCGGCCACGATCGGCACCACGCGCGGGCCCAGCGCCTTGTCCTTCATGAGGTTGCCGAGCATGCGCACGAAAGCCATCGTGGTGCTCATCTCCTTGCCGGCGGCGGCGACCGCGAACTGCGCATAGGCCGAGATGTCGGGCTTGGCCACGAACTCGCAGTCGGTCACGCGGCGCGGCATGCTGCCGCCGAGCGCGGCGCGCCTGGCCTGCAGGTAGCGCATCTCGGCGCTGTCCTCGGCCGGCTTGTAGAAGGCCGCGGTGATGGCCTGCGCGTCCGTCAAAGGCAGCCTGAAGCGGTCGCGGAAGGCGATCAGGTCGGTGTCGTCGAACTTCTTCTGCGAGTGCGTGGTCATCTTGCCCTGCCCCGCGCTGCCCATGCCGTAGCCCTTCTTGGTGTGGGCCAGGATCACGGTCGGCCGGCCGCGGTGCGCCGCCGCCGCAGCATAGGCGGCGTGGATCTTCACGAGGTCGTGGCCGCCGCGCTTGAGCTGGTCGATCTGCTCGTCGGTCATGCCCTCGGCGAGCCGGGCGAGCTGCTCGTTCTGGCCGAAGAAGGTGTCGCGGTTGTAGCGGCCGTCCTTGGCTGCGAAGGTCTGCATCTGGCCGTCGACCGTGTTCGAGAAGGCGCGCACCAGCGCACCGGTGAGGTCACGCGCGAACAGGCCGTCCCAGTCGCTGCCCCAGACCAGCTTGATGACGTTCCAGCCGGCGCCCGCGAACAGCTTCTCGAGCTCGTCGATGATGCGGCCGTTGCCTCGCACCGGGCCGTCCAGGCGCTGCAGGTTGCAGTTGACCACCCACACCAGGTTGTCGAGCTTCTCTCGCGCGGCGAGCGTCAGCGCGCTCATCGATTCGGGCTCGTCCATCTCGCCGTCGCCGAAGACGCCCCAGACCTTTCGGCCTTCGCAGTCGAGCAGCTTGCGGTGCGTGAGGTAGCGCATAAAGCGCGCGTGGTAGATCGAGCTGATCGGGCCGATGCCCATGGAACCGGTCGGGAACTGCCAGAAGTCCGCCATCAGGTACGGGTGCGGGTAGCTGCTGAGCCCACGGGCCCCCTGGCCTTCGGTGAAGGCCGGCGCCGTGAGCTCCTGGCGGTAGTGCGTGAGGTCCTCTTCGCCGAGCCGGCCTTCTAGGAAGGCGCGCGCATACACGCCCGGCGCACTGTGCGGCTGGAAGAACACCAGGTCGCCGCGGTGCGTGCCGGTGCGCGCATGGAAGAAATGGTTGAAGCCGGTCTCGAACAGGTCGGCCGCGCTGGCGTAGCTGGCGATGTGGCCGCCGAGTTCGCCGTAGGCCTGGTTGGCGCGCACCACCATCGCCAGCGCGTTCCAGCGCATCAGCGAGGCCAGCCGCTCCTCCATCGCGAGGTCGCCGGGGAAGGCCGGCTGGGCCTCGACCGCGATGGTGTTGACATAGGGCGTCGACAGGTCCGGCTCCCAGCCGATGCGCTGCGCCCGCGCCAGCCGGGCGAGTTCGTCGAGCATCCAGCGGGCGCGCTCCGGCCCGTGCGCCTCGGCCAGGGCGACGAAGGAGGCACGCCATTCGGCGGTTTCGACGGGGTCGGGATCGTGCAGGGGCATGTCGATCAGGGCGCGCAGATCGTCGGAAGGGATCGGAGCATTCATAGACCGCAATTTAGGCCGCCCCAGGTGAAATGGGCTGCTGTTTCGATGTCCTCGCGGCGAGATTCACGGCATAGAATTTCGCATTTTTGCCATTCAACGGCATTTCATGCAACTCGACGCGATCGACCTGCGCATCCTCGACGAACTCCAGCGCGACGGCGCCTTGTCCAATGTCGAGCTGGCGCGCCGCATCCACCTGTCGCCCTCGCCCTGCCTGGCGCGCGTCAAATCGCTCGAGGCGGGCGGCGTCATCCGGCGCTACGTGGCACTGGTCAACGCCGGCGCGCTGGGCCTCGGCCTCAATGTCTTCATCTCGATCAGCCTGAAAACCCAAAGCAAGCAGTCGCTGGCCGATTTCGAGCAACGCATCGCGGAGCATGACGAGGTGATGGAGTGCTACCTCATGACCGGCGACAGCGACTACCTGATTCGCGTCGCCGTGGCCGATATTGCCGCGCTGGAGAAGTTCATCCTCGAGCAGCTGACGCCGATCGCCGGCATCGAGAAGATCCGCTCGAGCTTCGCGCTCAAGCAGGTGCGCTACAAGACCGCCTTGCCGCTACCGGGCCTGCGCGAGCCCGGCAGCGCCCAGGTCGGCCCTGCGGCTCATCGATAATCCTCCCTCGTGCAGGCCGGTGTGCCAGCAAGGACAGCGGCTCTGTGGACATCTCCTTCGATCTCATGTTCGGTTCGTTGACGCTGCTCGTCGCCGGCGCAGCCCTGGCCATCGCGCCGCGCGAGCGCCGGCTCGAATTCCTGCTGCACATCACGATCGTCTCGGCGCTGACGATCTTCGTCGTGAAAATGGGCTGATTGCAGCCCTCGCAACTGCCCGACGAGCAGCTACCTGGGCCAGAGAGCCCACAAGCGCAGGGGCTGGTTCACGCGTGCCGCGACGCGACCCGCCTCCGCACCGGTGCCGGCGAAGTAGTCGGCCCGCACCGCGCCGACGATGGCGCTGCCGGTGTCCTGAGCGACCACCAGCTTGGCCATCGGCACGGCCGGCCCGGGCGAGGCGAGCCAGACGGGCGTGCCGTACGGGATGCTGTCGCGGTCGACCGCGATCGACCGGCCGGCCGTCAGCGGCACGCCCTGCGCACCCACCGGCCCCGAAGCGGCATCCACTTCGCTCAGCGGCTCCTCGCGGAAGAACACGTAGCGCGGATTGCTCCACAGCAGCTGCGACAGGCGCTGGGGGTTCTGCGCCACCCACTGCTTGGTGTCGTCCGGCCACAGGCTGACCTTGGTCGCGCCCTGGCTCAGCAGCCATTGCTGCACGCTGCGGTAGGGCTGCTCGTTGGTGGCCGCGAAGGCCACGCGCACCATGCGCTGCGAGCCGTCGGCCTCGGTGATGCGCAGCCGCCCCGAACCCTGGATGTGCAGCATCAGCACGTCGATCGGATCGGCCAGCCAGGCGATCTCGCGGCCGCCCAGCGCCGTCTGGGCCTGCGGCAGCGTGTCGATCTCCTGGCGCGTGTACCAGGGCCGCTTGGCGACCAGTCCGGCGGGCACCTGGTAGAGCGGCACCGTGTTCGTCGCGGTCGGGCGGCGCGAAGCGTCGAAGACCGGCTCGTAGTAACTCGTGAGCTTGCCGTCGCTGGGACCCACCAGCGGCTCGATGCGGAACGGCTGCAGCCGCTGCATCATCCATTCGCGCTGCTGGTCCGGCTCGGCCAGCGCAAGCTGGCGGACATCGCGGCACAAGGGCGCCATGGCGGCGTTCGGCCGCGCGCAGTTGGAGACCATCGCCACCCAGCCTTCGTGCAGCGCATCCTCGGTGAAGCCGGGCAGTTCGGACCACGGCACCGGCGTCCAGCGGCTCTTGGGATGGGCGAGCGATGCGGTCAGGGGTCCGAGATCACGGGGTGCGGTCGGGGTCCCGCTCGGCGTTGCCGCCGGAATGTCGGGCTGTCGCGTGCTGAAACTGCAACCGGCAAGCGTTGCTACGATCGCAAGTCCCACCAGCCACCGGAGTCCATTGTTCATGGGTCTGATTTTGCTTGAAGCCCTCGCGGCCGGATTGCTGCTGGTGCTGATCGTCTGGTGGACCATGTTCTCCGGTCGCAAGGGCGGCGAACTGGACGACCCGGAAGACAGCGACGCGCCGTCCCGGCGCGATTGACCGTTCGTAGTCCGAGGCCGCTTCGGGATGTCGGCCAGCGCACTACAGGCTATCAAAACGATAGCGTCAGCGCAAGATGTAGCAAGCGTTTCCGGCGCCTGACTCTTGGACTGCGAGTCATGGCCAGACGGCCGGGGGCCTTTTTCGGCGGCTCTCACTCGGGATAATGGTCCTTCATCGCTTTGCACCTCGAATAAGGATCGACATGAAAAGATTCGTACTTGCCACCTGCGCCGCGGCGCTCGTCCTGTCGGGCTGCGCCGGCACCGGCACCGGCACCGGCATGACCGACACCCAACGCAACACCGGTGTCGGCGCCGGCGTCGGTGCGCTGGCGGGAGCGGCGATCGGCTCGGCGACCGGCGGCAACCGGAGCGCCATCGGCACCGGTGCTGCGGTCGGCGCCCTGGCCGGCGCGGCCGGCGGCTACCTGTGGTCGCAGCACATGGAGAACCAGAAGCGCCAGATGGAAGCCGCGACCCAGGGCACCGGCGTGGCCGTGACCCGGACCGCCAACAACGAACTCAAGCTGGCGATCCCGAGCGACATCTCCTTCGATGTCGGCCGCGCGGCGATTAAGCCCAACTTCTCGCCGGTGCTCGACCAGTTCGCCAGCGGCCTGCRCAACAACCCGAACGCCGACGTGCGCATCATCGGCCACACCGACGGCACCGGCACCGATGCCATCAACAACCCGCTGTCGATCGCGCGTGCCGCCAGCACGCGCGACTACTTGGTGGCGCGCGGCGTGCCGGCCGCCTCGATCCGCATCGAGGGCCGCGGCTCGCGCGAGCCGATCGCCGACAACAACAGCGATGCCGGCCGGGCACAGAACCGCCGCGTCGAGATCTACGTGGGCGAGCGGCCCCAGGGCTGAGAAAGCTCAGACACCGCGCAGCAGGTTGGCCAGTTCGACGGCCGACTTCACTTCCATCTTCTCGAACACGCGCGCGCGGTGGACCTCCACCGTGCGCACGCTGATCGCCAGCTGATCGGCGATCAGCTTGTTCGGCAGCCCCTCGATCACGCAGCGCATCACGTCGCGCTCGCGCTCGGTCAGCTCGTCGATGCGGCGTTTGAGCAGCTGGCGCGTGCGCCGGGCCTCGATGGCGCGCAGCGACGCGCCGAGCGCATGCTCGATGCGGTCGACCAGGGCGTTGTCCGAGAAGGGCTTCTCGCAGAAATCGAAGGCGCCGCGCTTGACCGCATCGACCGCGGTCGGCACATCGGCATGGCCGGTGAGGAAGATCACCGGCAGCGTGTCGAGCAGGCCGCGTTCGGCCAGCCGGTCAAACAGCACCAGCCCGCTGGTGCCGGGCATGCGGACGTCGAGCAGCAGGCAATGCGGATGGTCCGTCAGCGGCTGCTCGGCCAGGCGGGCCTCGAAGGCCTCTGCGCTGGCGAAATGCTCGCTCACCAGGCGGCGCGATCGCAGCAGCCAGGCCAGTGCCTCGCGCACGCTGGCGTCGTCGTCGACGATGAAGATCAGGGAATCGATCAAGGGTTGCATGGATGGGTGAATTGTCAGGAAGCAGTCGCCAGCGTGAAACGGAAAATGGTGCCGCGCGGCCGATGCGGCTCGTGCATCAGCACGCCGCCGTGCTGCTCGACCACCGTGCGGCACAGGCTCAGGCCGAGGCCCATGCCGTCGGGCCGGGTCGTGAAGAAGGGCGTGAAGAGACGCGACGCCACCTCGTCGCTGATGCCGCAGCCGACATCAGCGACCGAGAACTCGAGCCAGCGGCGCGCATCCGGTCCCGGGCTGCCGCTGGCGCGCACCACCCGCAGCCGCAGCACACGCTCGCTCAGCTCGGGCATGTCCATCGCCTGCATGCCGTTGCGCGCGAGATTCAGCAGCACCTGCTCGACCAGCGTGCGGTCGCAGACCACGGCCGGCAGGTGGTCGTCGAACGCGAGTTCGACCCGCACGCCGAGCTTGCGCGCCTGCAGCCGCACCAATGGCAGCACCGCCTCGACCAGCGCCTGGGGCGTCACCGACTCGCGGGTCCGGTCGCGCCGGCGCACGAAGTCGTGCACGCTGCGGATCACCTGGCCGGCGCGATCGGCCTGCTCGGCGATGCGCCGCACCGCCATCGCGACCTCCTGGTGTTCGCCGGCGCGCGGCGAACCGTCGGCGCTGAGCAGGTTGAGGGAGCCGCTGGCATAGCTGGCGATCGCCGCCAGCGGCTGCGTCAATTCATGGCTCAACAGCGAGGCCATCTCGCCGACGGTGGCCAGCCGGGCGCTGGCCTGCAGCCGCTCCTGGCTGGCGCGCGACAGCTCCTCGATGCGGCGCTGCTCGCTGATGTCGATGAAGGCGCTCATCCAGCCGGTCTGGGAACCGTGCGCGTTGATCAGCGGCGCCTCGAAGATCAGTACCGGGAAACGGCTGCCATCCTTGCGCATGAAGACCGACTCGAATCCTTCGCGCGGCGGCGTCGCGCCCGCCAGGCGCACCGCCTGCCGGCGATGGTATTCGTGCGCCAGCTCGGTCGGCCAGTAGGGGGCCTCGACGTCGCTGTGCATCAGCTCCTCGGCGCTGAATCCCACCATCTCGCAGAAGGCCGGATTGACGTACGTGATCCGGCCCTTCAGGTCGCGTGCGCGCAGGCCCGTGATCACCGAGTCCTCCATCGCCTTGCGGAAGGCCAGCGCATCGGCGAGATCGCGCTCAGCCCGCAGGCGTCGCCGCGTATCGCGCGCCAGAAGCACCAGCACCGACACCAGCGCGATCGAGATGCCCGTGACCAGCGCGGTCAGCATGTTGGGGAACAGGTCGGGCACGGCGCGCCAGCCATCGATGCGCAGCATCAGCGTGACGCCCGGCAGGTCAATCAGCTGCTGCGAGGTGAAGACCCGCGTGCCGATGCGCCGCGGCGCGCCGATCGCCACCAGCCGGGTGCCGTCGGCCTCGGTGAAGGCGACTTCCTGGCCCCGGCTCAGCATCGGCGCCAGCAGCTCGGTCAGCGTGTCGCGCAGCGAGTAGGCGGCCACCAGGTAGCCGCCGCCCTCGATCGGCACGCACAGTTCGAGCACCTCGAGGCCGCTGCCCTGCACCGCGGCCACATAGTGGCTCGGCGAATAGGCCGGCGAGCCCAGCTTGCGCGCGGTCGAGCAGGCCAGTTCGACGTCGATCTGGTCGGGGCCCCGTTCGTTGTCGCCGAAGACCCGCCGGCGGTAGGGCGAATCGACCGCGCCGAGCAATCGCAGCGCCGGGTCGCGCCACTCGAGGCGCAGCCATTCGCGATGGTCCCGCAACAGGCTCGCGGCTCGGTTCTCCCACTGCTCGCGGTCTATGCCGCCGGCCTTCGAGGCACGCAAGGTCTGCACGTTGCGCTGCAGGCCGTCGCGCAGGTCCGATACCGCATCGGCGGCGTCGCGGTCGAGCACGATCTGGGTCTGCTCGACCTCGTGCCGCCCGGCCAGCCAGACCACCGTGACCAGCAGCGCCAGCACCAGCATGGCCAGAAGCACCCAGAGGAACCAGCGACGCCAGACCGAGCGCAGGAAGCGCAGACGCGCGAAGGCCGGGCGCAGGACGCGGGCAACGGGAAGCGGAGGCGCGGACACCGGCTTCAGATCACGCTGTGCGACAGCGCAGGCAGTTGCGCGCGCGCGGCCGCGAGCCGGGCGACATCGATGTCGAACAGGACCACGGCCTCGCCCTCGGCATGCTGGGCCGCCACCGAGCCCCAGGGGTCGACCACCATCGACTGGCCCCAGGTCTGGCGCCCGTTCTCGTGGGTGCCGCCTTGCGCCGGCGCGACCACCCAGGCCAGGTTCTCGATCGCCCGCGCCCGCAGCAGCACCTCCCAATGGGCGGCGCCGGTGGTGCGCGTGAAGGCGCTGGGCACCAGCAGCAGTTCGGCGCCCTGGCGCGACAGCGCCCGGTAGAGCTCCGGAAAGCGCAGGTCGTAGCAGACGCTCATGCCGATGCGCCAGGCATGGCCGTCGCGCGAGGGCAGGTCGAAGCACACGGGTTGGGTGCCGGGCGCGATCACGCGGCGCTCGTCGTAGCGTTCGCGGCCGTTGTCGAAGTAGAACAAGTGGATCTTGTCGTAGCGCGCGACGCAGGCGCCTTCCGGCCCGTAGACCAGCGAGCTGTTGAAGACGTGCTGGTCGTCGTCGGTCTCGATCGGCAGCGTGCCGCCGACGATCCAGAGGCCGAACTCGCGCGCCGCATCCGCCAGGAAGCTCTGCACCGTGCCGGCGCCGGCGGTCTCGCGCAGTGCCAGTTTGTCGGTGTCGCGCCGGCCCATCATGCAGAAGTATTCGGGCAGCACCGCGAGTTCGGCACCTTCGGCCGCGGCCTCGGCCAGCAGGTCGTGGGCGCGTGCCAGGTTGGCCTCGCGGGCGATGGCCGACACCATCTGGATGGCTGCGACTTTCATGGCGGCGTCTCCTTCTTGCTTGTTCTAACGAGGGACCGACGAGGGGACCGGCGCGCCCAGGGCTTCGGCGGGCGAGCGCCGCGGCACGCGGGTGATCTTGGGGTCGGTCCAGGTGCCGTCGATCTGGAACTCCTGGGTGGCGGCGGCGATCAGCGGCCGGCTCAGCACCATCTGTGCCAAGAATGTTCCGAGCCCGATCGCCGGATTGATCGCGGTCGCCACCAGCGCCGCCGTGCCGGCGCTGATCTCGGGCACCACCACCACGCGGATGCTCTGGGT